>NZ_JBQHWS010000059.1:0-22420 GCF_052063845.1 Blautia sp. HCP3S3_D9 | reverse complement strand
AGATATGACTAAACTCCTCCAGACCACGGCAGGCATCCACATTGCGATATTCCGGCTCGAATACAATTCTCGCTTTAAGTGCCCCTACACGGCCACTCTGCCTGGGGATACCGAATTTGGTCGGAAAATCATTTTCTATATGTGCGATTGGGACCATGACACTATTCTCCTTTTTACCTTTTTCATAAAATGATGTTAGGGTCAAAAGGCATTTTGCCCCTAACTTGATATCTACGAATTGCTCCGCTGCAAAGCAGCTCCCGCAATTCTCATAAAATAATAGCCCGGAAAAATAACTCTCCGGGCTATTATTGTTATTTCTTCTGTGCGAAATACTCTTTTGTAAGTGTAATGGCGGTTCCTGAAAGCATGAATACACCAATTAAGTTCGGGATTGCCATAAGACCGTTGAATGTCTCAGCAATGCTCCAGAGAAGTCCCAGATCTACAGTTGCGCCAAGGATTGCCACTAATGAATATGCGATCATAAATGGGCGGATAACTTTTGCAGAGAATAAGAATTCAATGCAGCGTGCTCCGTAAAGTCCCCATCCGATAATCGTTGAGAATGCAAAACAGCACATGGCAACTGCCGTAAAGATGGAAACCCAGCCTCCGTATGTAGCAGTAAATCCGGAAATTGTAAGTTCTGCACCTGCCGCTGCACCGTAATTTACCGGCACGCCGCTTACAAGGATCACAAGTGCTGTCAGAGTACAGATCACGATCGTATCTGCAAATACCTCAAAGATACCAAACATACCCTGTTTTACAGGTTTGCTTGTATCTGCACAGGCATGAGCAATAGACCCTGTACCAAGTCCGGCTTCATTGGAGAAAATACCTCTGGAAACCCCCTTTTTCATACTGAGGAAAAAGCTTCCGATCACACCGCCTGTCACTGCTGACGGATTAAAGGCTCCATAAACAATATCATGGAAAACTGCCGGAACTCTTCCGATATTTAAGATCACAACACCCAATGCAAGTACAATATAAAACAATGCCATAAACGGCACCAGCTTCTCGGAAACACTTCCGATTCGCTTGATACCACCCAACAATACCATACCAACCAGCAGCGTGATCACAATTCCAAGGATCAGATTCAGTCTGCCTGTGGAAGACTCTGAGATCACATTAAAGTTAATAAGAGCTGTGTCAATTGCTGTTGTAATGGTATTTACCTGCGTAGCATTACCTGTTCCAAATACAGTCAGTACACCGAATGCAGAATAAAGAACTGCAAGAAATCTCCAGTTCTTTCCCAATCCGTTCTTAATATAATACATAGGTCCGCCTACATAATCCCCATGTCTGTTTCTCTCACGGAAATGTACTGCCAGGGTAACCTCTGTAAATTTCGTGCACATTCCAAGGAGCGCGGAAACCCACATCCAGAATACAGCTCCCGGTCCGCCGATGGCGATAGCTCCGGCAACACCGGCGATATTTCCAGTACCTACTGTACCTGCCAACGCAGTACAGACTGCCTGGAAAGGTGTCATGGAACCGTCAGAGGCCTCTTTTTTCTTAAAAATTCTTCCCAGTGTGGTTTTAAGCGCATACGGGAATTTGCGGATCTGGACAAAACCGGTCCGCAGGCTCAGGTAAAGCCCTACGCCGATAATACAGATCATAGCCGGGACACCCCAGATAAAATTATTTACGACGTTATTGATGGATTCAATTGTCTGAAGCATGTTAAATAAACCTTTCTTTCGTGTAATAATAACAGTTTAGCACTTTTTTCACCGTATGTACAGAAAAATTCTATTAAGATAAAGCATTAAAGCACAACAAGTTGCCAGAGCAAGCAGCTAAAATTATCCACTCCACTGCTCATTGCTTTTCGTAATTGAAGCAGGGGACTTACTTGATTCGGTTAAAAAGTCAAAATAACGTATAAATTTGTCATAATTTCAGTAGCATTTCCTCACCCAAACCTCTATTATTGTAAATATGAAATCAAGGAAAACACCTGTGTATTTTCTAACAGTACTTAAGCGTTTCAGTTATTCGGTGTAGCGCCGCGTAGCAAAGCGGATGATTTTATCCGCTTGACCATTTTCAACCTAAGGAGGACATGACAAAATGATTCAGAAATATACTTACGGGACCCCATTTGAAACCGATGCCATCGTAACTTCTATCCCGGCTTCTGAGGGAACTCCTGCATACGGAACTATCTCCACAGAGAACGGCTTCTCTTTTACTTATGACATGGATGACAACGATGTTGTCTATGGTCTGGGCGAATCAAACCGCGGAATCAACAAACGTGGATACGTTTATGAAAGCAACTGTTCCGACCAGCCAAACCATACAGAAGATAAAATCTCCCTCTACGGAGCACACAACTTCCTCGTAATCTCCGGAAAACAGACTTTCGGTCTCTTCGTTGATTATCCCGGAAAACTGAAGTTTGATATCGGTTACACACTCTCTTCCCAGATAAAGATCACCTGTGAGGATGCAGATCTTTATCTGTATGTGATCGAGGGTGAAACCCCTTACGATATCGTAAAACAGTTCCGCAAAATCATCGGAAGAAGCTATATCCCGCCTAAATTCGCATTTGGTTTCGGTCAGAGCCGCTGGGGATATACAACTGCTGACGACTTCAGAAAAGCCGCTGACGGATATCGTAAAAACAATATTCCAATCGATATGGTATACATGGATATCGATTACATGGAAGACTACAAAGATTTCACAGTCAATCAGGAAAACTTCCCTGACTTCGAAGCCTATGTCAATGAAATGAAAGAAAAAGGTATCCACCTTGTCCCGATCATCGATGCAGGTGTCAAGGTAGAAGCTGGCTATGATGTTTATGAAGAAGGCGTTGAGAAGAACTACTTCTGCAAACGTGAAGACGGCAGTGATTTCGTTTCCGCTGTATGGCCGGGCTGGACTCATTTCCCTGATGTCCTGAATGCAGATGCCAGAGCATGGTTCGGACAGAAATACGAACGTCTCATTTCAAAGGGAATCGACGGTTTCTGGAATGACATGAACGAACCTGCAATGTTCTGTACACCGGAAGGCGTTGCTGAATTAAAAGAATACATCAAAGACAACTTCATGGACAAGGAAGAAGCACCTGGATTTACACTCGGTGATAAAGTAAACGCCCTTGCAAACAATCCGGAAGATTACAAACGCTTCTATCACAATGTAAACGGTCAGAAAATCCGCCATGACAAGGTACATAACCTGTTTGGCTATAACATGACCCGTGCAGCAGGTGAAGCATTTGAAAAAATCGCACCTGGCAAACGTTTCCTGATGTTCTCCCGTTCTTCCTATGTAGGAATGCACAGATACGGTGGAATCTGGATGGGAGACAACAAATCCTGGTGGTCACACATCCTTCTGAACTTAAAGATGCTTCCATCCCTGAATATGTGCGGTTTCCTTTACACAGGAGCAGATCTGGGCGGTTTCGGTGCAGATACCACACGTGACCTGGTACTGCGCTGGCTGGCACTGGGTGTATTCACACCTCTTATGAGAAACCACTCCGCTCTGGGAACCAGAGAACAGGAAGCTTACCAGTTTGAAAATATCGAAGACTTCCGTCATGTAATCGGTGTCAGATATCGTCTTGTTCCATATCTGTACAGCGAATACATGAAAGCAGCATTAAACGATGACATGATGTTCCGTCCGCTGGCATTTGACTACACAGACGATGCATTCGCAACTCAGGTAGAGGACCAGCTTCTCCTTGGAAACGAAATCATGATCGCACCAGTTTACACACAGAATGCAAAAGGCCGCTATGTATATCTGCCGGAAGAAATGATGTTCGTAAAATTCCTGCCGGATGGAACAATTTCTCAGGAAATTCTTGAAAAAGGCCACCACTATGTAGAAGTTGCCCTGAATGAAGTTCCACTGTTTATTCGCAAGGGAAAAGCAATCCCGGTTGCTGATGTTGCGCAGACAGTAAAGGATATCGATCCTGCTACTATCCGCATGATCGGATATGAGGGAGCTGAATATGACCGTTATGATGATGACGGTGTAAGCACTCTGTAATCCCAGCATATATCTGTAAAAACAGTTACCTCAGAAATAATAGAAAAACAAAAAGAAACAGCCACATACATTTGATGAATACTGAAATATTCACTCAGATATATGGCTGTTTTTTGCATTGTTATTTTTTCAAATAATACATATCAAACTTCCCAATATTTCTCATGTGGCTTTTCACATATTTTTCCATTCTGAATCACATATACTTTATCACATAATAAATCTATATCTTCCTGATAATGACTGGCTATCACAATAATTTTTCTTCTTTTCTTCAAATCAAGTAATAATTCTCTTATTAATTTTACTCCGGATTCGTCTAAACCATTTGTTGGTTCATCTAAAATCAGAATTTCAGGATTTTCCATAAAAGCCTGTGCTATCCCCAGCCGTTGTTTCATACCCAAAGAGTATTTTCCAACCTTTTTCTTGTCACATGGATCAAGGTTTACTTTTCGTAGACTTTCCTCAATTTCTTTTTTTCCCGCAATTCTTTTAATGGATGCAATGTATCTAAGATTCTCATATGCGGAAAGCTTTTCCAAAAATCCTGGACGCTCAATCAGAAACCCTAACTGATCTATGTATTCCATATCTTTCTTCAATCTTTTTCCATTAAAAATCACCTCTCCCTGTGTCGCTTCCATTAAGCCACATATACATTTTAGCAGCACAGTTTTTCCTGATCCATTGCGTCCAACAATTCCATAAATATGTTCCTCTTCAAAACATAAATTAATATCTGAGAGAATCAACTGATTTTCTATCTTTTTCGTTAAGTGTTTTATTTCAATAATGTTCCCCAATTTATTTTCTCCATTTTATAAAATCATGAAATAATATTCCTGATACAAATATCACAATACCAAACAAATAAAACTTTATTGAAGAATCAAAACTAATCCCGTATTTTGCTGTTTCTATCGAATAATTTCCAAGCTGAACTAACGTTAAAGGTGAAAAAACATAAAATTTCTCCAACATAGTATTGGTAAGCATAACGTCCAGAAAAATAAAAACATACGTGATATAAATTCCTATCACTTTTTCTGATAAATCATAAATAAAATACATAAGAAACGCTAACCAGCATATACATAGAAGCTGAAGTATTCCCGCTTTCAAAAATGCTTCCACTGCACAGTTATTTCTTCTGATAGAAGGCAGAATATTTATCTGCACATCATACTTTGATTTATCTATTACCGCTAAAGTTTTCCATATTTTTCCCCATGTTAATGAAAATTTTACATGCGGAAAAAGAACAGCGATTGATACTACTGCTAAACTCAATGTATATAAAAAAGCAGCAACTATTATAGCAATACAGCTTCCTGTTTTCCATATGATTTTCCCGGCACGTGCAATCACATAATTATCAGATTCCTTTTTATCACAAAATCCTGTAATCAACCAAAGAAAATATCCTGAAATCAGCATCTGACAAATCCAGTCACTTGTCAGAAACGGAAAAATCCAGGGTGTGATTTTCTCCCCGGTCTGAATAGAAAATTTGCGTACTCCCTCCTCAGCAATATATAAAAAAACAGAAAAAACACTTCCTGTTATCCATAACCTTCTATTAAAAAATCTATCCTTTAATCTATATCTGCACACCATAATACTTCTATATAAACTCTCATTCATTTAAAACTCTCCACTTTACTTTTTTATAAAACAACCAGCAACATATACTCATTAAAACAGTAACACTGACTGTTAACAGTAAAATATAAACATATGGTTGCTCCAATCCTGCCCTTCCGCAAAGCCAAAAGTCTAAACGCCACTTATCAGGTAAATGGAGCATAGAATTAAATCTTGTTAATAAAAAAATGCCTATAAAAGGAATTAAATGTACAAAATAATTCACAGGGCAATATGCAGAAATACAAACACTAATAGTTGTCCACATTCCCCCTGCCAAAAGCATAATATATAACATAATCAAAAAATATTTTTCCGGATTCTTTATCAAAATTTCACTACATGGCAAAAAAGTAACCTCTATTGCTCTGCCACTCTGAAATAAAGGTAATACACTTTTTAAAGCAGTTATAAAAAGCAAACCACCACCCGAAGCTGTTAGTCCTCCCAGGCAAAAAGCTATTATAAACTTCCTGACAGCATATTTCTTTGTTCCCATACGCATTATAAGATATCGCCAAATGCCCTGACAATATTCACAGCAAAACGAGTCTGCATAAGGCATTCCGGCTAATATATAGATAAAATAATATCCATAAATACCACCATAAATAATTGAATTCATCCAGAAATAGTGAATATCCAGATTACTTCTGTTTTTTATAGCTGCCATAAAAATATCCAAACTGTCTGCCGGTATACAAAAACTCACAAATAATGCGGAAATCAGACATTTTGATAAAATAATTATTTTCCTATTCGCCATATGACAAATCTCCACCTGTTATAGCATTAATTCTATCGGCTGTAGTGTACTGTTCACCATCTTCCTCAACATTTTTAATAATGCACCAGTATGGTCTTAATTCTATTGGTTTTGAAATTTCTGTTGTCCAATCCGGAATCATTACATACTCAAGTTTTATTTCTTCAATTTCTCCGGTTTTATCTGAAATTATTTCCTCATCTTCTTTCTGTAATATCCCAAGAGCTTCTTCTGACGACAGAATCGGAGTACTATATACACTTTTCTCTTCAAACATCTCCTGAATACTAACGCCTATTAACTTTCCATCTCCCATTAAAACTCTGACATATGCCGGAATTGCCTGTTGTATGTCCAGATAATATCCTTGTGTCGGTTCTTCTGATCCCATAACCGGAATTCCATCTTTTAAAATTTCATATTCCAACCCTGTATATTCTTCAGCGTTCCAGGCAGATGTATCTATATTTTCTTCACCATACTGTTTCAATTTTTCTGATACTTCCACCAGAGTCTCTTTGCTCAGTTTACAGGAACGGATTAACTGAAGTGTTTCATTTTCTTTAAATTCACAGATATGTTCTATTTGATTTTTTATTCTCTCATCTTCGCTGTCATCTACCATCTCTACTGAATCAGCGTTCACAAACTCATTTATGTCTATTAATCCAGGTAAAATATAATAAAAACACAGTGTTTCTATATCTGATGTCATATCATCTTTTTTATATTCTATCGTCCCTTCATTAACATAAACACTGCTTTCTTCTGACTCTATAATAAGGCTTCCATTTTTCTGAGATATTATATTACATTCCTGTGGTTCTTTTTCCAATAACCACTCACAAACCTTATTGTAATCAAATTTTTTAAGTGATATTTCATACACTTCAATCTCGTTTTTTTCCACATTTTCAGTTGCAAATATAGAATTAGTTCCACTAGCACAAACTGTCAGCAACATCATCGTTAATAGTATTTTTTTTCTCATATCTATTCCTCCTAAAAATGAGTTGTACAGGGCTTTTCTGTACAACTCATTTTTTGCTTCCTTACGGTGTTACAGTTCCAGATATATTCATTTCTTCTTACCTTGTATTTGAATAATAACATATTTATCGCAAAATTTTCTGAAACGGCGAAATTCATATATAAATTGGCGAAATTCGTTTTTTCAGAACATATTGTGGTTTTTTATAAGGTTTTCTGTCACAATATTTTCCCTCTTGACTAATTTTCTGCAAAATAAAAGACAGCGCAGTCCTACCACTACACTATCTTTCATAGATTCTACATAATTTATAAGTACAGCATTACCTTTACAATAAAAATCTGATTTGTATTCGAAACATCCATAAATCCCTGATATTTCTCTACCATCTTCCTGACATTTGCAAGACCAATGCCATGTCCTTTTTCTTCCTTCGTTGACAATAATTTATTTTTCTCTACAGCCAATTCATGTTGAAAGCTGTTTTTTATTTCCATGGAAAGCATGCCCTTTTCATAGTATATATCCACTGACATCCATTTATCTTTCGTCAGTTCTGCTGCTTCTATTGCGTTCTCTGTCAGGTTTCCCAAAATCACATTCAGATCAAATGCTGATATACACAAATCAGATGGTACCCGTACCTCATACTCTACATGATTCAGTTTCTTTTTTGCCTGTCCCAGAAGATAATTCAGCAGACTGTCAAGATTCTTATTCCCACAGCTGACCAGTTCAGACTGATTCTGCATATACTCCCCCATGTCCTGTATATATTTCCGAATTTCTTCATTATTCTGATTTCCAGCCATAAGTGCAAGTTCTCCCAGATGATTTTTCATATCATGGCGTAGAGCTTTTACTTTCTCTTCCGATTGCATCAACACATCCAACTGGTGAGAATAAATGAGCATTTGTTTTTCCATAAGAGATTGTTCTTCCAGTTTCTTATACGCGCTTATCAGAACATCATATAAATAGAAAATCAATAATACAACTGCCAAAACACAACATCCAAATAACACCAGCAGGATACGATTTTTTAGTTCCTTTTCAACAATAAGCAATTCTGCCAGACAAAGTGCTGAAATAACCGCCAGTATCATCCCATGCGGAGTTTTATCTTCTCCTTTATTCTTAATCAAGATTTTTTCTGAAATAACATCACAAATCAGCAATAATAGTACAGTTATATACGCAGCACATTCACCGACTTTCCCTGTTATTGAATAATCTGTCAGTAAATGAACAGATACTAAATCACATCCCATATTAGTTCCATATACAAGTAGTGTCACAAATATTTTCTTTTTCAATGCTCCTTCATAACACACTGTAATCAGAAAAATCAGCACTATATTTGTTATCACACTCATACCTGGCGAATAAAATATCAGATGTACCACTGCTGTCAAAATAAAAAACAATACATAACAGGCTCTTTCTTTTTTCTTTTCCTCCATATCTGTCCAAAAGAACAACCTCATAAAGCGATAGATTATATATGTACGCAAAAGATTCGTGCTTAATGTAGTTATCAACGCAAACATTTACTCTCTGTCCCTCCACACACGTTCCGCCAGTTGCTTTCTCACTGATTTCCGATATGGCTGGCTGATTGGAATTGTATCTCCGTTTTTCATTTTCACAGATTCATAAGAACATTCTTCGATATAATCAAAATTGATCAGGTACGACTGATGAATCTGAATGAAATTTCCCGGAATTTTCTTTGCTATTTCTTTCAGTTTGCCATTAAATTCTTTCTGTCCGTCTTTTAAAACCAGATGCACTTTTTTATTCTGACTGCTAAAATACAGAATTTCTTTATACAGCACCTTGAAATAATATCCACTGCCAAAGTACTCAAAAATACCTTTTCTGACTTCCGAAATTTTCTGAATCCTGTTCATGACATTCCCAACTTTTATTTTGTCTAAAGGTTTGATCAGAAAATCTGTAGGCTGTACACGAAATAAATCCATCGCATAACTGCTGTTCGCTGAAATGTAAACAATTGCAGTTTCCATGTTTTCCTGTTCTTCTCTTATAAAACGTCCCACTTCAATTCCATTTGTTGTCAGTAATTCTATATCCAGAAATAACACATCAAGAATCTTCTTGTTTTCTCTCAGGAACCGGCACAGGCTTTCTCCCTGATACCAGATATCAATATTCATCTGAATTTTATGCTCTTTTCCATAATCATAAAGCATTTTTTCCAGTTCCCCGCAGAGACCCTCATCATCATCGCAAATGCCAATGCAAAACATTCCTTTTCTCCCTTCATACTACATGCAGTATACAGCTCTTACAACTCTATTTCAAGACAAAAGTACCCTTTGATTTCGCGTGGAGTACTCTCAGGGAAACCAAAGGGTTCACATATGAAAGTTATTATTTTTCTTTATTTGCCAAAACAATATAACGGTAAATTTCTGTAAACGGGATCTCTTTTTCTCTGCTCAACTGTGCAACGCTCTCATATTCCGGATAAAGCTGCTCTTTTCCATTCAAAGTGCATACCTTTACCTGAACTTCTCCCCATGGAGTCGGAAGGGTTCTCGTTTCTCTGGGAAGAATCGTACGTTCCATTATGCTATAACGAATTCCAATCGTAGTAGTTTCTTCAAAAATAATATTCTGAAGCGCTTCTATATCTTCTTCCTTACAGATCACATTCAGAACCCATGCAGGTCTGTTCTTTTTCATAAAAACAGGCACATAATGCACATCTCTGGCACCGGCTTTCATCAGACGTTCCATGACAAATCCCAGAACTTCTCCACTGCAGTCATCAATGTTTGTCTCCATCTTGATAATCGTATCTTTGGTTTCCTGATTTTCAGCTTTCGGATTATTTCCGATTTCCGGGTTTTTGAATTCTTCTGTCTGAGCCTTTTCTTCATCTATTTCTGCGCTCTGTGAGATAATCATTGCCCTTAGGATTCCCGGACACTCATACTGGCGTTTACCTGCACCGATTCCAATCTTCTGGATTTCAAATGTTTCCGGAAGTTTATCCTTTGTTTTTACTGCTGCCACTATCGCCGCACCTGTAGGCGTTACAAGTTCACCTTCTACCTCTGTCATTTTCAGATGTAAATGATTGGCACTTACTATATTTGCAACTGCCGGAACCGGGATTGGCAGGATGCCATGCTGACAACGGACAGTTCCACGTCCCTCACAGAGAACAGGAACGATAACCTCTGTAACATCCAGATCATCCAGACAGACCGCCACAGACACAATATCCACAATAGAGTCCACTGCTCCCACCTCATGAAAATGCACCTGATCCACAGGCACATTGTGTGCTTTACTCTCTGCCTCTGCAAGAATTTCAAATATACGCAATGCGATCTTCTTTGCATTCTCAGTCATTGCGCTATGCTCTATAATATAGGTAATTTCTTTTATTCCACGGTGTTCGTGATGGTGATGGTCTTGCGCTATTCCTGTGCCATGGGCGTGATTGCACTCACGACCTTCATGATGATGTCCATGCAGATATTCCATATCATGGTCATGATTTTCATGCTCTTTATCCAGCACAACATCAAAATCACATGCATCTATTCCGGACTTTACAACTCTGCTGATCTTTGTCTCAAATCCTGATACCTTAAGACTCTTCAGCACCCTGTCCAGCACTGAGCGGTCAGCCCCCAGATCAAGAAGAGCCGCAACCGTCATATCACCACTTATCCCTGAATAACATTCCAGATATAATGTTTTTCCCATAATCAATTTCCTTTCTCATCTGTACCTGCTGCCAGACGGTTGATCTGTGTTGCCAGATAGCCGGCACCGTAGCCGTTATCGATATTCACCACAGCAATCCCATTCGCACAGGAATTGATCATGGTAAGAAGTGCCGAAAGACCATGCATGCTTGCACCATAACCCACAGAAGTCGGTACTGCGATCACCGGTCTGCTCACCAGACCGCCCATCACACTGGCAAGAGCTCCCTCCATTCCCGCAACTGCAATTACACAGTTCGCACTCTGGATCGTCTCCAGTCTGGAGAATAAACGATGCATTCCGCTGACTCCCACATCATAAATCCGTTCAACATTTGTGCCAAAATATTCCGCTGTCTGTGCAGCTTCCTCAGCAACCGGAATATCTGCAGTTCCTGCTGAACACACCGCAATCTTACCAATACGCTTCTTATCTTTCTTCTCAACTTTTAAGATGCGCGAGATCGGATCATATTCTGTTTCCGGAAACTTCTCCTTCACCAGTTCATACTGATGTTGGGAAGCTCTGGTTCCGAATACCTCACCGTCTTCTCTGTATAATCTTTCAAAAATATTCAGAAGATGTTCATCTGCCTTATTACTGCAGTAGATTACTTCTGCGAAACCGGTTCTTGCCTTACGGCTTGTATCCAGCTTCGCATATCCCATTTCTTCATAACTTTCTTTCTTAAGGATTCGCTCTGCCTCCTCCACAGATACAGAACCACTTTTTACACTTTCAAGAATCTCCTGTAAGGTCATGGATTCCTCCTTTTAGAACACCACCTGCACCAGAAACATACAGACAACCGTTCCCACTATAATACTGAGCAGTGTATTTCTCTTCCACAAATGAAGATTTTGCTGTTATCATTCTTTTTCCTTACCAGCGCCCTTATTTCCACGCTGATCGTAGTCATCCAGGAAATTGTAGTATTCTCCATCTTTATGATATCCCATAACAGTACGAAGATTAATATCCCGCACACTGTTAAAGATATTCGTCTCGATCACACTGCTTGTATTTCTAAACTGTGCAACCAGCTCTTTCATCTCATCACGCTTGGAACCACGTCCGCCCCCACAGCTTACACAGTTCTCGGTGAAACGGCATGCACACTGAATGAAGTGCAGCCCATTAGTATCTCTCCATGCCTTGATCGCAGATTCCTTGATCAGATACATGGGACGGATCAGTTCCATTCCCTCAAAATTCTGACTGTGCAGCTTCGGCATCATAGTCTCCACCTTACCACTGTACAGCATACCCATGAGGATTGTCTCGATCACATCATCAAAATGATGTCCCAGCGCAATCTTATTACATCCCAGCTCCTTGGCATGAGAATACAGATAACCACGTCTCATTCTCGCACACAGGTAACAGGGATTATTCTCAATTTCTGCCACTGTATCAAAAATATCACTTTCAAAAACCGTAAGAGGAATTCCCAGAAGCTCTGCATTATCCTGAATAATCTTCCAATTATCCGCATTATAGCCCGGATTCATTACCAAAAACACCAGTTCAAAATGAATTTTCCCATGGCGCTTCAGCTCCTGAAGCAGCTTCGCCATCAGCATAGAGTCCTTACCACCTGAAATACAGACAGCAATCTTATCCCCCTCCTGGATCAGCTGATACTCATTCAAAGCCTTGGTAAACGGTCTCCAGACAGTCTTTCTGAAAGTCTTGATAATACTGTGCTCAATCTCTTTCGTCTTCAGTTCCTTCTGCTCCTTAGCATCATTCTCCATAAAACGACTCAGAGAAAGTCTCAGATACGCACGATATCCGCCCTCAATATTCACAGCCTCATACCCTGCATCACTCAGCTTCTCCACACAGTCCCGGCTCCTGTCCCCCGTATGACAAAGGACATACACAGTTTTATCTTTATCAACAGTTTCCATCTTCTCATCAAACTCATCCAGCGGAATATTCACCGCCCCAGGAAAAGACCCCCTGCTATACTGATCCGCCGGCCGCACATCCACGATCGTAATCTCAGAAGAATCAATCTTCTCCATCTCTTCTACACTAATTGTATTCATATATAACCTGCCTTTTATTTCTTAAGATCAATTACTTGTATCTGGCGAACCGCCTGTATTTCCGCCCAATTCACCAGAAAACATTATACTTGGAAACCCCAGTGTAGTCAACATCTTCCGTCGCTTATAAAAAACATGAATTTGCATATATTCTATACTATTTGGCTAAAATTCTATTTTCTGCAAATGCAGTCAATTATAATAGCTTTCTATATTGGCTCTACTACTATTTTTTTATTTTAAGTCCGATGGTTCCTTCCGTAATCCCGGCTTCATCCAGGATTTTCAACATCTCTTCCCCTGCCTGCTCACCAGCTGCATAGTTATCTGTTGCAAATGTCGCCTCACCCTCAAAAGTTGCCGGTGAATCTATGTATATAATCTTCGCTCCTTATCCGGTACTGCCCGCACTGCACATTTCCATCCAGATTAAACCGTACCCTTATCTATCTGCTCTTTCCTGCTGTCAGCTTATTTCTTAATCTTAAAAGTTCCATTGCTGCGTACAATATCCATTAACACACAAACAACCACGATCACACCGATTACAATATTTCTGATCGCCACCGGCGCATTGTCAAATGTAAGGCCATTCTGAAGCACTGCCCACACACCTGCACCTGCGATTACGCCAACAGCACATTCCAGTCTCAAGTCCGTTTCATGCGGCTGCAATAGCTACATTTGCAGCCGTACCGCCTGCATTCCTTATATATTCACCCTCTCTTTCGCCAAGTATAAAGTCGATCACCATTTCTCCAATACTGTATATGTCCATGTCGTTCCTCCCTTCGTTATCTTTAACTGCATTATAGTACACTATTTAGTAATATCAAGACACTATATTTAATTCTGTCACTTTCTATATAATAAATTCATTGATTTTGTGCTGTTTTCACAATATTTTTAGGTCTACGCCTTTTATATTGATTCTGCTTTTTATACTTTTTGCGCATTTTACAGGTATTTTAATCAATTTAGTTGTTTCACATTACTTTATATTTTATTTATTATTCCCATAATTTCAGTTTTCCAACAAAAACACCCTCTTTGCGACTTGTCCCCCAAAACAGAATACTTATCAAAAAAATTGATCCATATCTGCATAATTTAATTCAGGTTGATAAAATCGTCCAACTTCACTCTTGTCCCCAACAAAACAACCCTGATACAATTTTCGTACAAAAAAGAATCCTGATAATATCTCAGACAGAATCACCTGTCTTCCACTTATCAGGATTCTTTTTATATTGAATATGTGTATAGCTTACCTATATAAATAGTTACCGTTTGCTCTTAGCAACACTTTGCAAGATAGCAACGCATAAACACAACTCTGATAATCCGCTTAAAGCACTTCCCCCTGGAAATACTTCGTCAGCATATTACAAACCGCTCCCATCACCGCAGTTGTCTCAGAATAAAACGCCGGGACTACGCGGATCTTCGTCTGCTTATTACTGAATTTCCTGCTGTTGATCTCATCCTCCAGCATCTGCAGATATTTCTCCGGCCACCACGCTCCATTATGCCCCAGAATAATAAGTTCCGGATTCAGAATATTCACTGCGCTCACCAGTCCTGCTGCAAGTTTCTCTACCAGATCCTCAAAAATAACACCGATCTCCGGCTGTTCCCATAATTGGCAGAACGTCTTATAATCATAAAACTTTCCTGTCGCTTCCCTCATCCTCTTCAGTACAGTCGCCGAATTAAGATAAAGCTCCAGGCACCCCTTATTTCCACAGACACACCGTTCTCCCTTATAATCAATCGACAAATGCCCAATCTCCGGTGTATATCCCGAACTACTCTGATACGTCTCATTATCTACAATAATCCCGCATCCCACACCATTTGCCAGTCCGATCAGCAAAATATCCTTACTGTCCCTACCATTTCCAAACATCTTCTCCGCCAGTGCAGCACTCTGATTATCATTATCACACACAACCGGCAGACCATATCTCTCCTTCAAAAGCTGCATCACCGGCACATCATGAATTCCATTAAAATACGGCGGAGCCTCAATCACACCCTCAATTACATCCAGCGGCCCAACAGACGCCACTCCAATTCCCCCAACATTCTCCGCACCATAAAGCATCTGATCCACAAGACTGTAAACCGTCTCCATCAGCTCCTCTTTATCCTTCCAATTCTGATACACCTTCTTATGCCGCAAAATCTCCAGCTTCATATTACACAAAACCGCCTCACAATAATCCCTCATGATCAGAACCCCAATCACAGGCGGCGCAGTCTCCGCAATATCCAGCCCAATCGGATTCCTCCCCAATTCCGCATTCTCCTGCTTCCTCGTCTCAGCCAGAAATCCTCTCTCCATCAACTCTGTAACCATCTTAGAAATCGCCGTCTTCGTCACTCCCATAGTCTTAGACAGCTCGATTCTCGAACTACAGCGTCCTGTAGCAATTAGCTTCAAAACAGTCCCCCTGTTTTTCCTTTTCATATCTTCTCTATCTGCATTCACGTTCTCTCTACAACTCCCATTCCAAAATAATATTACTATTCAATTTTTACTATTCCCAATATCATCATAACCGTATTTCGTCATAAAATCAAGTCAGTTTACTAATCTTATTTTCCACATTTGAGTAACAGGTTACTGTTCACTCCGTGCCCAGTAACACGCTTCGCGATGCACAGAATTTATGCTAATCGCATAAATTCGCGCGGTATGTCTCGGGTTTTCTGTGACCTTCGCTCACAAAAAACACCTCGCGGGATATTACCTGTGAACAGTAACAGCACAGAAATTACACAAAAAAGATGTGCACCATACCACTCTGATACAATGCACATCCTAAATAAACATTTCTTATCTTCTGCACTCCGCAGTCAAGTCTTTAATAACCTCTCCTGCAATGATCAGTCCAACCACAGACGGCACAAACGCCACACTGCCGGGAATATCCCTGCGCTCCGTACACTTATGCTTCGCCCCTGGAGGACAAATACAGTGCGACCTGCAACTGATTGCCATATCCTCAATCGGTCTGATCGGCTGCTCCTCAGAATAAACAACCTTCAGCTTCTTCACACCACGCTTCTTCAACTCTCTGCGCATAACTTTCGCCAGTGGACACACCTTCGTCTTATAAATATCCGCCACACGAAACGCACTCGCATCCAGCTTATTTCCTGCCCCCATACTACTGATGATCGGCGTCCCGGACTCTTTTGCACGCATAATCAGCTCAATCTTTGCAGTCACCGTATCCACAGCATCTACCACATAATCATACTCGCTGAAATCAAAATCAGAAGCATTCTCCGGCAAATAAAAGCACTGATGGATACGAACATCCGCTTTCGGATTGATTTCCAGAATCCTGTTTCGCATTACCTCAGTCTTATACTGGCCTACCGTTTTTCTGGTAGCAATGATCTGTCTGTTAAGATTAGTCAGGCATACTTTGTCATCATCGATCAGGTCAAAAGAACCTACGCCGCTTCTCACCAACGCTTCACATACATATCCTCCAACCCCTCCGATTCCAAATACTGCCACACGGGAGTTCTCCAGTTTATTCATTGCTTCTTTTCCCAGAAGAAGCTCTGTTCTTGAAAATTGATTGAGCATATTTCCTCCATTCATTTTTTCTTCTGTCTGGATGCTGTCATTAATCAGAACAACATCCTTATTTTACCTTCTGCAGTTACTTACACTGCCACTTTATATATCTGATCATCATCTCCGGATTGAACCGCAGATTCTGTATCATTCTTTTCCATTTCCTCTCCCATTCGTCCAACCCTGTTACCTGTAATATAGGCCGCTCTGCACGCCAGGATCAAAAAAACGATCAGCAGAAACCAAATCCAGATTCTTCTTTTGTTTTTTATAATCAACCGTTTCATAATTATACGCCATTTTCCTCTTAAAAATTAGTGCAGGAGGATTTCTCCTCCTGTCAGATAACTCTGTATATTACAGTTCTCTCTGTAACCTTATCGCTTCGAAAAAGCAAGATATGCTGCTCCGATCAGACCGGAGTCCTCATTTAATGTGGATTTTCTCACTTTAATAAATGGTCTCTGTGCCTCATAAACTTTACTCTTCACAAGTTCTTCCACTTCTTCTACGAAACCATTTATCTTAATCGCCACTGAACCACCCAGAATTACAATATCCGGGTCAACAAGATTATAAATCGCCGCGATGAAATTGGCAAGATGAACTTTTGCATCTTCCATAATTTTCTTAGCTGTTTCATTTCCGGCAAGTGCCAGATCATTGACTTCACCTGCATGTTTTACATCCAGTCCTGCTTTTCTGGCTCTTACTGTAATGGCAGTTCCACTGCTGATTGCCTCGATTCCACCTGGAAGAATGGTTCCGTGAGACGGGCCATCCTGCATCATGATCGTATTCTCTACTTCATTCGCCCATCCATGAGCTCCCTGAAAAATTTTCTTATCAATCACAAAGCCAGATCCGATTCCTGTAGAAATCGTCAGGAACTGGACAAATCTGTAATCCTTCCCTTCTCCCTCCACAGCTTCAGCAAGAGCTGCCAGATTTCCGTCATTATTCAGATATACCGGAATATGGATCATATCTCTCAGTTTCTGTGCTACCGGTAAATGATACCAGTCACCTCTGATATTCGGAGGTGTGATAATTTTCTCATTTACCAGATCAAGCGGTCCAGGGCAGGACATTCCTGCTCCCACGATCTCGCAGTCATATCCTTTGATCACATCTGCAATCTTTCCCAGTGTTTCTTACGGATCTTCCGGGTTTGTAGGAAACTGCTGCCTGTCAGTAATCTCCAGATTCTCATTAACAAGTGCAACTCGTGTATTCGTTCCGCCGATATCAATTGCTACTGCATATCTCATAATAAATCCCACAACTGTATTCTTTCCCTGCAAATACAGTCTTCCCTTTCTTTATATAGTGTTTTGCTGTTACTGTTGTTCCTCTCGCTTCGCATAAAGTCAAACAGATAAAATCATCCGCTTCGCTACTTGCTCATGACCAGATATCTGCTCCGCAGTTTGATTAAATTACGAAGCATATTACCGAGAATGGAATAAACTGCAGCTAATTATTTCAGTCTTATTTTTAACGTCTTAATTTCATATGGCTTAATGCAGAAAGAAACTGTATGATCCGCATAAGATACCTGCTGTTCATCTTCTTCCAGAAGATTACACTCAACCACATCTGCAATTTTTTCCCCACAGGTAAGAACCACATTCGCTCTTTTATTATAGCATTCATACAGACGAACGATCAGTTCCTCTCCGATTTCTGCCTTTTTAACCGTTTCAATTATTACATTATCCTGATCAACCTTGATCAGAGAATATTCTGTGGCAAGTTTTCCGCCCTTGTTTTCCTTAACAACCGCTGTCATCGGATTATTCAGCTCATATGCCTGAGCAACCGTATTGGCATCTGTCCAGTTTTCTGCATGCGGATAAATTGAATAGGTAAATTCATGATGTTCTTTATCTGCTTCAGGATTCGGATGGATCGCAGATTTCAGCATGGAAAGTCCAACCTCACTTCCACGCACACTTACTCCAAACTTACAGTCATTCAGGAAGCTTACTCCATATCCGCCTTCACTTACATCCATCCACTTATGATGGCAGACTTCAAATTTAGCAAAATCCCATGACGTATTTGCATGTGTCGGGCGTTTTACGTTGCCGTACTGAATGTCAAATGTTGCTTCATTGGCATGCACATCTACAGGGAAATAATCTTTAACAAAAATCTGGTGTTCTTTCCAGTCAATACTGTTCTTGATATCAATTCTCGGAATATCATGATATAGATAAATTTCCTGAACGATCACAGAATCCAGATATTTTCTCTCAATCCTCACGCATGCTCTTACCGGTCCGTTCTCTGTTACTTTTATGGAGGAAACATCATCAATTTCCCAGGATTTCTCCGTATAATAATTATTTACATCCCAGGCATCATAATTATGCGGGCGGTCCTCATAACTGATGATCACATTACCTGCTTTACCTTCTTTAAGGATCTGTCTCTTCGCTGATTTATCATAAATCTTCGCAAACTGACCTTTTTCGTTATAATCAATTGCAAACCAGTCATTCTCCATATGTTTTACAGAAACATCCATGGACGCTTCTTCTGCAGACTCTTCTCCATCTTCCAGAACATAAGTTTTATATCCCTTTGATGGCACTCCCACTGCTGTAAAAATATAAACGTCTCCTGTCTTCTGGACCGCAACCTGAGTTCCATGATCTCTTAGTACCGGGTTCTTAATCTCTTCAGGGCAGGCAAAGGAAACAATTCCCGGAACCTCGCCGCTGTTCGGATTAAACACGACCACCGCATGTAAAGGTGCATCTACATTCTTTACAAGGCTTCCAAGGGAAGCAGCTTTCAATTCTTTATTTTCCTCAAAAATCTTCTCATATTCTGCTTTGGAGTCATCATATACCTCTTTAATGGAAGATCCTGGCAGAATATCATGGAACTGATTTCTTAGGATCACTTCCCATGCATCATAAAGAGCATCTTTCGGGTATGTATTTCCTGTCAGCAGTTCATCCATTGCCGCATAAGTTTCTTCATCCTGATAAGCAAGCTCTGCTTTACGGTTATACTTCTTATTTCTCGCCATAGAAGTATAGGTTCCTCTGTGATATTCCAGATATAATTCTCCGACCCATGACGGAAGATATTTACTGCCCTTTGTTTCTTTGTCCAGTCTCTCAAAGAACTCAAGCGCTGTGGACATTTTGGTTCTCGGGCATCCCGGTATTCCCTGGCTCATACGCCTCTGATTTTCCAGTTCTTCTTTCGACGGGCCACCGCCACCGTCACCAAATCCGAAGCTGCAGAGAACCTCATCATTCAAGTCTTTCTGACTGTAACGGGCCCATCCGCCCTTCATCTGACTTGGATTCAGGTAACCATTATAAGTTGTAAAATGCTCTGTTTCTGTGCCGCCTTCTACAGCAGCTTTATTATAATCTCTGGTAGGAATAAAATGGGTCAGCACTCTGCTGCCGTCAATTCCTTCCCATTCAAACGTATCATAAGGCATTTTGTTTAATTCATTTCAGCTGATCTTTGTTGTCATAAAATACGGGATTCCGCATTTCTGCATGATCTGAGGCAGGGCAGCTGAATATCCGAATACATCCGGAAGCCAGAGGATCTTGTTGTCCGTTCCGAATTCCTCTTTGAAGAATTTCTTTCCATGTATGAACTGACGCACCAGAGCCTCTCCTGATGCCAGATTGCAGTCCGCTTCCACAAACATACCGCCCTCTGTTTCCCAGCGGCCTTCTTTTACGCGCTCCTTGATCTGCTCATAAACCTGAGGTGCATTCTTCTTTACAAATTTGTAAAGCTGTGGCTGGCTGGACATGAAAATATATTCCGGATATTGTTTCATCAGATTCAGCACAGTGGAAAAACTTCTTACAGCTTTATCTTCTGTTACCCTTAATGTCCATAGCCATGCGCAGTCAATATGTGTATGACCTACACAACAGATCACTGGCCCCTGTTCTTTATCACAATGTTTCTCATAAAACTCTTTTGTAATAAATTCCTGTGCTTTCTCAAGGCTCTTGTAATATTCCGGTGAACCTTCTTTTCTCATATCCAGAAGATTCAGGGAATCATTTAACGCCTGAATAATCGTAATATACGCTCTGTCCTCTGTATTTAACAGACGTGCAGTTTCATATGGCACAGAGAGGTCATAGAAATACTTCTCTGTTTTTCTGTCCAGAACCTTTAATCTGGAATCCAGCTTCAATCTGAAATTCTGATCTCCGGTAAAAGCAGAGAGAATAATTCTGTACTGCATTCCCGCTTTTGCCTGCTCTGCAAGAATGATTTCTCTGTGGTTAATGTCAAGTCCTTGTACAAGAGTGCCGTTTACATAGATTGTAAACTGCGGATTAGTCGCATCCCATTCCCCTTCTTTTCCTGTCCGAAGTTCGTACACAACACATTTTCCATCAAACTCTTCCGGAACCGTTACGAAAGTTTCAAACCAGTAATATTCTCTGTGTCCACCCCACACTTCCGTATTTGTAAATTCTTCCCAGCCAGAAGTATCAAGATCTGCTATATTCTCAAATCTCTTATCCGTTTTGATCATACGGTACTTCTGAATTGGCATACTCTCAGGATAAATCTGCTCTTTTATGTATTCCAGCATTTTACTAATACGCTCTTTAATGAGAACCATTTTTTGCCTCCCAGTCATTCTCCATCAGAAAACAATATTTTTCTGATAAAAGAGAATATTTATCGTCAATATCCTCCAATATACTTATGTTGTGTCAAGTGTATCACAGAAAAAAGAATCCCGCAATGCGGGATTCTTTCAGAAATACTGTAGTATTATTCAGATTTGTTTGACAATTATATTACGCCGCCTGTGAACGTTGCTGGGTGAAATTCACAAATCGGAAATGTTTATCCATCTGGTCACCGATCAGGCCGATCACTTTCCCCATGGTAAATGCTGCCAGCACGGTTCCTATTCCAAGCCCGCTGATATGTCCCAGGATCATTCCTGTCATACAGGCAGTAATTGTCAGGCAGATTACATCGAAAGAAACCTTAATCTTGGAATATTTCACCTTGATGATCTCTGACAACTCACGTGGAAACAGGTCCGTCGGAATGATCGGCAGTCCGCATCTGTTGGAAAGTGCGATTCCTATGCAGATCAGCAGATAACTGATGACAAAGTATAAGATTCTGAGCGGAATTGTCTTTGGCAGGACATTAATCCATGCCTCATTGACATCAAGTAGTTCGCTGAATGCAAATCCTACAAGGAAACTGCACAGATAAACCGGTACGAATTTCTTTCTCAGTATCATCAAGCTCAAGATCAGAAGTGCCTGGAAAATATAAGTCCATGTTCCCAGTGTGATCACCGGAAATACTTTCTCAAATGCATAAGGTACACTGGATATGGCAGATATTCCGGAACCTGAATACAGCATCAGGATAACTGCAAGGCTGTTGATCATAACTGCGATCACCAATGCCAGCTCCCCTCTGAAAATATGTCTGGAACCTTCTTCTCCGTTTATTTTCATAATAATTTTCTCTCCTCATTACGCACAAAAACAAGGGGCCGCTGTCGAAAAGTTGACGGCAGACCCTTGTAT
>NZ_JBQHWS010000058.1:0-22816 GCF_052063845.1 Blautia sp. HCP3S3_D9 | reverse complement strand
TATTTTGCCCGAATTCGGTTGTCGTAGCCCGCTACGACGCCCTCATCCGAACAAAATCTCCCACAAATTGTGACGCACATCTTGCAGAAAGCCTTTTTCAAACATGCTCTAATACAGGTTGAGAATATTGATAATATAAAAGTCAAAATTTCGTATTTTTTTATCAAAAAAATATAAGACAGGGGACTTGAAATTTGGTATATTTGTATTCAAATGAAAAAGAGACCTTAGGCGCTAAAGGTAAGAGGGTATGATGCCGGGGAAGAAGCAAACAGCAGCGCTGGTTAATAAATCAAAAAATAAAAAACACAGGAGGATTTTTACAATGGTAAAGAAATGGTGGAATGAAAAGGTTGCTTATCAGATTTATCCGAAGAGTTTTTATGATACCAACGGTGACGGAATTGGAGACCTGAGAGGTGTTATTGAGAAACTTGACTATCTGAAAGATCTCGGAGTTGATATTATCTGGCTTTCTCCTTGTTATCGTTCTCCGTTAGCAGACCAGGGATACGATATCTCTGATTATTATGACATTGATCCGCGCTTCGGAACCATGGCAGACATGGATGAACTGATCGCTGAAGCGAAGAAGAGAGATATGTACATTCTGATGGACCTCGTTGTTAACCATTGCTCTGATGAACATGAATGGTTCAAGAAAGCATGCGAGGATCCGGATGGAAAATACGGCAACTTTTTCTATCTGCGTGACAAGAAAGAAGGAGAACTTCCGACTAACTGGCGTTCTTACTTCGGCGGACCTGTATGGGAAGACCTTCCTGGAACAAACAAACAGTATCTGCATGTATTCCACAAGAAACAGCCAGACCTGAACTGGGAGAACCCGGAAGTAAGAGAAGAAGTATATAAGAATATTAACTGGTGGCTGGACAAAGGTCTTGGCGGATTCCGTATTGATGCGATCATCAATATTAAGAAAGCACTTCCGATGCATGATTACGAAGTAGACCGTGAAGACGGACTGTGCAGTATTAAGAAGATGTTGAAAGAAGCAAAAGGAATCGGTGAGTTCCTTGGCGAGATGAGAGACCGTACATTTAAGAAATACGATGCATTCTCCGTTGGTGAAGTGTTCGATGAGAAGGATGAAGAGATTCCGGATTTCATCGGCGACAATGGATATTTCTCCAGTATGTTTGATTTTGAAGAGACAATCTGGGGCGCATCTGACAAAGGCTGGTATGACTGCAAACAGATCACACCAGATGCATACAAAGAATGCTGCTTCACAACTCAGAGAAAGATCGGAGATATCGGATTTGTTTCCAACATTATCGAGAATCATGACGAACCTCGTGGTGTCAGCAGATATATTCCAGAAGGTGACTGCTGTGATGCAAGCAAGAAGATGCTTGGCGGTCTGAACTTTATGCTTCGTGGACTTCCATTTATCTATCAGGGACAGGAACTTGGTATGGAAAATGTGAAGTTTGAGTCTATCGATCAGGTAGATGATATTTCCACATTAGACGAGTATAAAGTAGCTCTGGATGCAGGATATTCTGAAGAAGAAGCTCTGAAAGTTATCTCCAGATTCAGCCGTGACAATGCAAGAACTCCAATGCAGTGGAATGACAAAGAGAATGCAGGATTTACAACAGGTACACCGTGGCTTGGAGTAAATGCGAACTATACAAAGATCAATGCTGAGAGTCAGATCAACGATCCGAACTCTGTAAGAAGCTTTTACAAGAAACTGATTGCTCTGCGTAAGAGTCCGGAATACAAAGGGACAGTTGTATATGGCGCTCTGGAACCGGTATGGGAAGATGTACATAATCTGATGGCCTACTATCGTAAAGGTGACAAGACACTTCTTGTAGTAGGTAATTATCAGAAAGAGCCACAGACAATCGAGCTGGCAGGAGAGTGCAAGAAAGTTCTGATCAACAACTACGATGATGTAGCTATGGATGGAAAGAAAATTGAACTGAAGGGATATCAGTTCCTTGTAATTGAAATGTAGTAGTTATTTAGCAGTTCGCTATTCCAGGAGATGTTTTGGTATAAAATGCCAAAATTCCGGGACATACAAGTAAAAAGTTGTTCATGAAAATGAAATTGGAGAGCATGGAATAATCTGTGCTCTCCAATTTTTGCATCTGAAATATTTATTGACATAAACAGTGTCATATATAACAGCGTCATATATATAAAAGAACGAAAATCCTGAGGATATATAAGCACCCTGGAGCATTCGTTCTTTTTCATTTTGGTCTATGTATATGATGAGATTGTGCTGTAATGTTGATAAAATCAATCCGGACTGTCTGGTTTATTAAGAATCTTCACACTGTCGCGGACTACAAGTTTGACCGGGAGTGAAATATTGGTTGGCTTAGGTGTCCAGCCATCGATCATGCGGATCAGATATTCTGCAGCCATGGTTCCACGCTGGGAGATATCCTGTTTGATCGTTGTCAGCGATGGATAAGCTACCTGAGCATAGAGGTTATCGTCAAATCCGGTGATAGACAGATCTTCCGGAAAACGTATGCCGCGTTTACGGAGATAGTTCATCAGGGTGACGGCATAATAGTCTGAGCAGCACATGAATGCTGTAAACTTGTGTGCAACCGCATAAATCTCCTCCATACTTCCCTGACGCTCGTATTTGGAAGGACGGATCACGATCAGATTATCCAGATCCACATCTATATTATATTCCTGAAGTGCACGCTGGTGGCCTGTATAGCGGACATAGTCAACACCTTCCATATTATCGGCGAGGAAAGCAATCTTCCTGTGGCCACATTCCAGCAGATATTTGGTCATAAGATAGCTGCCCTGTTCATCATCAAGTCCGATATTTACATATTTGGCAATATTTTTCGGTGTGTAGCTGTCGATAAGAACGATCGGTTTCTTATATTTGCTTTTGATCCGGAGATAATCATCGTGGAGCATGCCGATCAGGATCAGCCCTTCGGTATTCCAGCTTACCACATTTCGTACGATTTCATTGATATCTTCGGAAGTGTAGACCATCATATAATATCCGTGTTCACGGATCGCTTTTTCCAGAGCACCGATCAGTTCTCCATGAAACGGATCCGCAAAGATATTCTCATATTTATCTTTACGTCCTTTAAATACAATACCGATCAGTCTGGAATGATTCTGAGCCAGATTCTTGGCATTCATATTTGGTACATAGTCATATTCATCCAGAAGTTTCTGGACTTTTTCAGCAGTTTTCTGAGAGACTTCGCTGGTTTTTCCGTTAATGACGTTGGATACTGTTGTGGTACTGATTCCCAGCATCTCCGCCATTTCTTTAATTGTGATCATGTAAAAACACCTCAATGCATAAAAAAATGTAAATGTCAGGATTGCGAAACTGCACGGCAGTGCGGCAATCTGCAAATTTATGTCAAGCGGATGAAATCATCTGCTTTGCTACTTGCTCATAATCGAATAACTGCTTTGCAGTTTATCGGTTAAAATCTATAGATATTTTAGCACATTGACATGTAAAAATGCAAGTATTGCACAAAATAAGTTTGGATAAATAAATAAAAATTGTCACTGTTGCTCATAAGCAAAATGAAAAAACAGGACTATTGCTGAAATATCAACAATAGCCCTGTGATGTATAAGAGAAAATATATTTCATCAGAGATCATAACTGTCAGAAAACAGCTGCAAGCTCATATGAAACATCTATTATTTCTGGATTACAACAGCCTCATAAGGTCTGAGAGTGATCTTTTTGTCTGCTTTTGCATCTGTGTAGTTGGAAATAAGAATCTTTCCGTCTGTGAATTCTGCAGGAACTTCTACTTCACGGGTGTTTGCGCTGAAGTTGCAGTATACGACCAGTTTCTCATCCTCAAGTGTACGGGTGTAGGCATAGATATCTTTATCATCATCAAGGATCAGATCATAAGTACCATAAACGATCAGGTCACTTTCGTGGCGAAGCTTGATCAGTTTCTGGTAATATTTAAATACAGAATCTTCACGGCTTACCTGATCTTTGGCGTTGATCTTGGTGTAGTTCGGGTTTACCATGATCCATGGTTCTGCTGTGGAGAATCCTGCGTAAGCACTGTCGTCCCACTGCATTGGAGTTCTTGCATTGTCACGACCCTTGTAGCTGATGGCTGCGAGCATTTCTTCTTCAGTCTTCTTGCCCTGTTCTGTTAATTCGTGGAAAGCATTGATGCTCTCAAGGTCACGGAAGTTTTCCAGAGTATTAAACGGGCAGTTTGTCATACCAAGTTCTTCACCCTGATATACGTATGGGGTACCTTGCATCATATGAAGGCATGTTGCAAGCATTTTTGCAGAGATTTCTCTGTATTCATCGCTGTCATTACCGAAACGGGAAACGCTTCTTGGCTGGTCGTGATTCTCCCAGTAAAGGCTGTTCCATGCAACGTCCTGAAGACCTTTCTGCCAACGGGTAAGAATTTTCTTCATGTCGCGAAGATCCATTTTTTTGGTTGTCCATTTGCCGGCTTTTTCATCGCCGTCAACATCCATATGTTCAAACTGGAATACCATATTCAGCTCTTTTTCGTCACTTCTTGCATATTTTTTTGCTTCTTCCAGTGTGACACCGGCGCATTCGCCTACTGTTATGGTATCTGCATTATTTAATGCTTTCTGGCGCATTTCCTGAAGATATTCGTGTACATGAGGACCATTTGCAGCGATATCAAAAGTTGCATATCCGTTAAGACCTAATGTACCATCCGGAAGACCTGGTCTTTTGGAGATAAGGCTGATAACATCCATACGGAATCCGTCGATTCCTTTGTCAAGCCACCAGTTCATCATGTCAAAAACTTCCTGACGTACAACAGGATTGTCCCAGTTCAGGTCTGGCTGTTTCTTGGAGAACAGGTGAAGGAAGTACATATCTGTTGTCTTATCATATTCCCATGCAGGACCGGAGAAACAGGAACCCCAGTTATTCGGAAGGCTGCCGTCTTCTTTTGCAGGACGCCAGATGTAGTAATCTCTGTATGGGTTATCTGTGGATTTACGGCTTTCGATGAACCATTTGTGCTCGTCAGAAGTATGGTTTACAACGAGGTCCATCATAATCTTGATGCCTCTTTCATGAGCTGCTGCGAGCATACGGTCGAAGTCTTCCATAGTTCCGAATTCATCCATGATCGCCTGATAATCGCTGATGTCATATCCGTTATCATCGTTAGGTGATTTGTAAACCGGAGAGAGCCAGATGACATCAATGCCGAGTTCTTTTAAGTAGTCAAATTTACTTGTAATACCATTCAGATCACCGATACCATCTCCGTTGCTGTCGCAGAAACTGCGAGGATAAATCTGATATACGACGCTTTCTTTCCACCATCTTTTTTCCATTGTAAAACCTCCTGAATGATTTATTTTTGTATATTTTTTGTTTGTATAAAGCAATATTGATCCTGTGTGTGCAGATGTGCTACAGCACACTCTATCTACATAATAAATACTTTTTAAGAAAAATGCTTCCAATATTTTGACGAATTTGTGTATTATTTTGACTTGTTAGTGAAAAGGAAGAGAACAGTAACAAGAACAGGATAAACGATTAGGAACATGAGAACTATTTCTTGTGCACAGGCGGCAAATATTGTATAGTATAGGTATTGAAGTTTTGGACGAAACAGTTACTAGCATGGAGTGAACGGTAATCAAAAATACATGCATGGCAGTGAGGAAAAATGAGAAGAATACAGATTATTGTAAATAACGGAGCAGGAACCGGACAGGCTCACAGAGTATGGAATGAGACACAGCGTCTGCTCAGAGGATATAAAATAAAATATGTGGCGCATACGACAAGATATCGGGGACATGCAACGAAACTGGCGGAAAAGATTTCTGCAATGAAGGGTACGGATCCTATCTATCTGCTGGTAGTTGGCGGAGACGGGACGATCAATGAGGTTCTGAACGGTATTAAAGATTTTGACAGAGTGCGTCTCGGTGTGATCCCTACTGGTTCAGGAAATGATTTTGGAAGAAATCTGAATCTTCCGAAAACACCGAAGGAGAGTTTAAGACAAATCTGTGCCTGCATCCGAAAGGATCAGCGAGGGGAAGAACTTCGCCGGATTGACCTTGGACAGGTAAGCTGGGAAGGATGTAAGAATCCAAGAATCTTTGGCATCAGTGCGGGGCTTGGTTTGGATGCTCTGGTATGCAAGAAAGCTCTTACTTCCAGACTGAAACAGGTTTTAAATCGTTTCCATCTGGGAAAACTTACATATCTTGCATTAACTGTGCAGTCTCTTTTTACTATGGAGACTGCCAATGCAAAAGTGATCACAGAACATGGCGGATACATTCTGCCGAAGATGATCTTTGCCGCATCCATGAATTTACCGGCAGAAGGCGGCGGTGTTCCAATGGCACCGGATGCATCTCCGCAGGATGGTCTGCTGTCCTTGAGCAGTGCGGCAGGTATAGCGAAATGGAGAACTTTTTTCCTGCTTCCACTTCTGGTGGCAGCGAAACAGGAAGGAATCAAGGGCTTTAACATTCGTGATGAAAAAGGATTCCGTGTGGTATTGGATAAGCCGATGGTACTTCATGCAGATGGGGAGTACTGCGGAGATGTTACGCGGGTAGAATTCAGGTGTCTGGAGCGGAAGCTATGGTTGTTGCATGAGTGATTGAGGACAGTACAGTTGAGAACGACAGACAGAAATGTTATAATGCAGTGAAATGTGAGAATGAAGAGAACATGTAACGATTTAGCGGTTGAATTGAAAAAGAGATGGATCGTTATGGGAAAATAAAAAATGGGAGTGTAGATAGTATGAGTTACGCAGATGATGTGTTTATAAAAATGTGCCAGGATATCCTGGACAATGGAACAAGTACGGAAGGAGAGAAAGTCCGTCCTGTATGGGAGGATGGAACTCCGGCGTATACGATCAAGAAATTTGGCGTAGTAAACAGATATGATCTGAGAAAAGAATTTCCGGCTATGACGTTGAGACGTACTGCGTTAAAGAGTGCGATGGATGAAATTCTCTGGATCTGGCAGAAAAAGTCCAATAATATTCATGACCTGAACAGCCATATCTGGGACAGTTGGGCGGATGAAAATGGTTCAATTGGCAAGGCTTATGGATATCAGCTTGGTGTGAAGCATCAGTACAAAGAGGGCATGATGGATCAGGTAGACAGAGTGATCTATGATCTGAAAAATAACCCATTCAGCCGCAGGATCATGACAAATATTTATGTACATCAGGATCTTCATGAGATGAACCTGTATCCGTGTGCATATTCTATGACATTCAATGTAACGCAGACGCCGGGAAATGAGAAACTGACATTAAATGCAATCCTGAATCAGCGTTCACAGGACATTCTTACAGCAAATAACTGGAATGTCTGCCAGTATGCGATCCTGCTTATGATGATCGCGCAGGTATGTGATATGGAAGCGGGAGAGCTGCTTCATGTAGTTGCAGACTGCCATATTTATGACCGACATATTCCGGTAGTAAAAGAGATGATCAAGAGAAAACCATATCCGGCACCGGTTGTGAAACTGAATCCGGAAGTGAAAGACTTCTATCAGTTTACAACAGACGATCTGATCGTAGAGAACTATGAGACATGGCCGCAGATTAAGAATATTCCGGTGGCTATCTAATCAAAGCAGATAGCTGATATTTGATTAATAAATACTGAAAAAGACAAAATTAACTAGGAGAGGAAGATTCATAATGAATATTATCGTAGCAGCAGACAAAAACTGGGGAATCGGCAAGGACAATAAGCTTCTTGTAAGCATCCCGGCAGATATGAAGATGTTCCGTGAAGAAACAAGCGGAAAAGTAGTAGTAATGGGAAGAAAAACGCTGGAAAGTTTTCCAAACGGACTTCCACTGAAAAACAGAGTAAACATTGTTATTACAAAGAATAAAGATTACGATGCAAAAGGTGCCACTGTAGTGCACAGTATCGAAGAAGCACTCGAAGAAGTAAAGAAATATCCGACAGAAGATGTCTACTGTATCGGCGGCGACAGCATTTATGCGCAGATGCTTCCATACTGCGATGTAGCTCACGTAACAAAGATTGATTTCGCTTATGAAGCAGACAGCCATTTCCCGAATCTGGATGAAGATGACGAATGGGAGATCACCGGGGAGAGTGATGAACAGACATATTTTGACCTGGAATATCAGTTTGTGAAATATGAGAGAAAAAAATAAAAATATGAGAGTGAAGAATAGAAATTGAAATAAAAGAAAGTTCAAAAATAATAACGTCATTTATAGGAGCATGTATATTTGTATTTTTAATTACTTTTATTTTTTCTAAGAAGAAAAGGTGATTAAACTGAAATATAAAAAATATAACAAAAGGGAACACGTGTATATGTTCCCTTTTGTTATATGAAAAATTATTCGATAACTTTTAACCATCCTTCCGGTGCCTGAATACGTCCCATCTGGATGCCTGTTAATGTGTCATAGAGTTTCTGGATAACCGGACCCATTTTCTCCATTCCGCTTGGGAAGCAGATTTCTTTTCCATGGTCAACAATCTTTCCGACAGGAGAGATAACTGCAGCAGTACCGCAGAGACCACATTCAGCGAAATCTTTTACTTCATCGAAGTATACTTCTCTTTCCTCAGCTTCTAATCCAAGGTATTCCTTAGCAACATAGATTAAGGAACGACGTGTGATAGAAGGAAGGATACTGTCAGACTTAGGTGTAACAACTTTGCCGTCTTTTGTAACGAAGATGAAGTTAGCACCACCAGTTTCTTCTACTTTTGTACGTGTAGCTGCATCGAGATACATATTTTCATCGTAGCCGTTCTTGTGAGCATCTACGATTGCATGTAAGCTCATTGCATAGTTAAGACCAGCTTTGATATGACCTGTTCCATGAGGTGCAGCACGGTCAAAATCAGTGACACGGATTGTGATCGGCTTAGCGCCGCCCTTGAAGTATGGTCCTACAGGTGTAGTGAATACACGGAACATATACTCGTCAGCAGGTTTAACACCGATAACCGGGTTAGTACCCATCATGTAAGGACGAACATATAAAGTAGCTCCCGAACCATATGGTGGAACATATGCTGCGTTAGCTTTTACTGTCTGAATGATCGCATCAACGAAACGGTCTTCAGGGAATACAGGCATTTCAAGTCTCTTTGCTGAGTTTGCCATACGCTCTGCGTTTAAGTCAGGACGGAAAGTAACGATACGTCCGTCTTCTGTTGTGTAAGCTTTCATTCCTTCGAAAGCTGTCTGCGCATACTGGAAAACACCTGCACATTCGTTCAGCGTTACATTAGGATCTGTTGTTAATTCACCAGCATCCCATGCGCCATCTTTAAATTTAGATACATAACGATAATCAGTCTGTACATAACTGAAGCCGATGTTGCCCCAGTCGATATTCTTTTTTTCCATAATGAATCTTTCCTCCGTTCACACATATTTACAGTATTTTGAAGTGTGATTACTGTTTATCTCTTTACCATTGTAAAACTTTTGCCTGTTAACTTCAACGGGAAATTTCTAATTTTGGTAAAAAAATTGCCAGAATCTCCCCTAGTCTTGTTTTTTATAATGGATTTCGTTATAATATGGGATAGAAAATGGAGGATAATATGGACGAAAATTTTGATGAGTTAGGTGAAATTGGCGATAAAATAAAAAAGATTATAGATACTGCTGTTTCAACTAAAGATTATCGACAGTTAACAGAAGATATCAGACAAACTGTAAATAGTGCTGTTAACTCCGCTGTAGATTCAGGAAGTGAAGCAATCAAAAATGGACTGAACAGTGTGTTTGGAACAGAAAATGTTCAGTTTGGAAAATATCGTAACAAGACGAAAGAATTTGAAGAACAACGCAGACGTGAACGGGAACAAGAACAAAAAAAACAAGAAATTGAGAAAGAAAGAATGTTAACTCTTTATGATGCTCATACAGGAGATAAATTAAAAGGGTTAATGCTCGCAGTATCTGGTGGTATTCTTGCAAGTGGAATGGGACTTGGAACTTTGGTTTTGACTATTTTTGGCACAATAGGAAGTATGAGTGCCACTGTAATTGGAGGAACTTGTTTTTTAGCCGCTGGAGCATTAGCTGGGATAGGGCTTTTAGCTAGTGGACTTGGCAAACTTGGAAGGTTGGAGCGTTTTCAGAAATATATTGGTATACTTGGAAAACATACATATTGTAGTTTTGAACAACTTTCTATGGCAGTCAATAAACCTGTAAAATATGTAAAAAAAGATATTAAGAAGATGATTGAGAATGGGTGGTTTCGGCAGGGACATATTGATGAAAAAGAAACTTGTCTTATTACAAGTCACGAAACTTTTCAGCAGTATACTCAGACGCAGAAAGCTTTAGAACAAAAAAGACAGGAAGAAGAGAGAATTCAAGCAGAACAAAAGCGAAACAGAGAGAATGTTTCTCCCGAGGTGCAGAGTGTTCTGGATAAAGGAAATGAATTTTTAGATAAGATTCATAGAAGTAATGAAGCTATTCCGGGAATAGAAATTTCGTCTAAGATATCTCGGATGGAATTGATTGTAGAAAAAATATTTGAATATGCACAAAAGCATCCTGAGGTTATTCCTGACTTGAAAAAGCTAATGGACTATTATTTGCCTATGACGATAAAATTACTGGATGCGTATGAAGAAATGGATAAACAGCCTGTTCAAGGAGAAAATATTCAAGCGTCTAAGAAAGAAATTGAGGATACATTGGATACTCTTAATCAAGCATTTGAAAAGTTGTTGGATTCAGTATTTCGAGATGTGACATGGGACGTTTCTAGTGACATTTCAGTGCTCAATACTTTATTAGCACAAGAGGGGTTAACAAATGATGAGTTTGCAAAAATGAAAAATAAATGATGAGATGATAGTTAGCTGGATAATAGAACAGGAAAACAATGGATAAAAGGAGAAGACATGGGTAGCGAATTTGAGAATTTTGAAATGGAAACACCTACATTAACATTGGAACCAGATATTGGAGAAATTCAAGAAAAAGAAGAGAAGACAGAAGAAAAAAAGATAGAGAAAGAGCCAGAGGCGGCAGTATTGACACCAGAAGAACAGATGATGGTAAATGAGTTTGCGGCAAAAATTGATATTGAGAATACAAATCAAATTCTTCAGTATGGTGCTGGAACGCAAAAAAAGATGGCAGATTTTTCAGATGCTGCTTTAGAAAATGTTAAAACTCAGGATTTAGGGCAAGTTGGAGAATTAATTTCAGATGTAGTGAGTGAATTAAAAGATTTTGATGTACAAGAAGAAAAGGGCTTTTTTGGCTTTTTTAAAAAGCAGTCTTCTAAAATTGAAAATATGAAAAACAAATATGCAAAAGCTGAAGTTAATGTGGAAAAAATTACAGATTCGCTTCAAAAACATCAAGTGCAGTTACTGAAGGATTCTGCTATGCTTGATAAAATGTACAATCAAAACTTAAATTATTTTAAAGAGCTTACTATGTATATTTTAGCAGGAAAAAAGAAACTGGAAGAAACTAGGAATGGCAAACTTGCAGAGCTGAAGAATAAAGCAGTATTAAGTGGACTTCCAGAGGATGCGCAGGCGGCCAGAGATTTAGATGAAAAGTGTATTCGATTTGAGAAAAAAATACATGATTTGGAACTTACCCGTACTATTGCAATGCAGACTGCGCCTCAGATTCGTTTGATTCAGAATAATGATACTGTAATGGTAGAAAAAATACAAACAACAATAGTGAATACTATTCCATTATGGAAAAGTCAGATGGTACTTGCTCTTGGAATTGCTCATTCTGCAGAAGCAGCACAAGCACAGAGACAGGTAACAGACGTTACAAATGAACTTCTTAGAAAAAACGCGGAAACACTTCACATGGCAACTGTAGAAACTGCAAAGGAATCAGAACGTGGAATTGTTGACATTGAAACGCTTAAGAAAACTAATGCAGATTTAATACAAACATTAGATGATGTAATGCGCATCCAAATGGAAGGTCGACAGAAAAGACAAGCAGCAGAGTTGGAGATGCGCCACATGGAAGACGAATTAAAACGAAAATTATTAGAAATTAGAAAGTAAAAATATGAACAGGTAAAATCAAGCGGGAGCTGCTGGAGATTCAGTCGCTCCTGCTTCTAGTATATGTAATTGAATTAAAGGAGTAATTATGTACAGAGACCATACAAAAGTCATCCAGATTGGTGACAGAAAAATTGGCGGTGGCAACCCGATCTTAATTCAGTCCATGACTAATACCAAGACTGAAGATGTAGAACAGACAGTAGCCCAGATCCTTGCACTGGAACAGGCAGGATGCGACATTATCCGCTGCGCGGTACCAACCATGGAAGCTGCAAAAGCATTAAAAGAAATCAAGAAACAGATCCACATTCCACTGGTAGCAGATATTCATTTCGATTATCGTCTTGCCATCGCAGCAATGGAAAACGGCGCAGACAAAATCCGCATCAACCCGGGAAATATTGGAAGCACAGAGCGGATCAAAGCAGTTGTTGATGTGGCAAAAGAACGTGGAATCCCAATTCGTGTAGGTGTAAACAGCGGCTCTCTTGAGAAAGAACTTGTGGAAAAATACCATGGAGTTACAGCTGAAGGCCTAGTGGAAAGTGCTCTGGATAAAGTGCATATTATCGAAGAATTAGGCTATGACAATCTGGTCATCAGCATCAAATCTTCCGATGTCCTTATGTGTGCAAAAGCCCACGAACTGATTGCAGAGAAAACAAACTATCCACTCCATGTAGGAATCACAGAAGCCGGAACTCTTTATTCCGGAAATATCAAATCTGCCATTGGCCTGGGAATTATCCTGAATCAGGGAATCGGTGATACGATCCGTGTATCCCTTACAGGTGCACCACTGGAAGAAATCAAATCTGCCAAACGTATTCTGAAGACACTTGGCCTCAGAAAAGGCGGCGTAGAAGTAGTATCATGTCCAACTTGTGGACGTACACAGATCGACTTAATTGGTCTCGCAAACCAGGTAGAAACTATGGTGCAGGATATCCCGCTTGACATCAAAGTGGCAGTTATGGGATGCGTTGTAAACGGGCCTGGAGAAGCGAAAGAAGCAGATATTGGAATTGCAGGCGGAGTAGGTGTAGGACTTCTGATCAAACATGGTGAGATCATACAGAAAGTACCGGAAGATCAGCTTCTGGAAACCTTACGTCAGGAACTTCTGAACTGGAAAGAATGAGATCAGAGGAGCGGCTGAAATTAACGAGGAGATTTTATTTTGGAAAAAGACTTTTTTGATGTATTTCCTAATTTAAAAATAAAAAAAGAACTGGAAGAATTACTGGATGGAGTAGTGGTAACAAGAGTGTCCTGTAATCCTGCCAAGACTCATATCTGGGTATATATAAAGAGTGAACGTTGGATTCATAAAAAGTACATTTTTGCATTGGAAGAGCAGATTGAGAGACAGCTTTTTGCGGGCTTAGGCGTTACAATTACAATTATTGAAAAGTTTCGTCTGTCTGCACAGTACACTCCTCAGAATTTCCTGGACACATACAGATCAAGTATGGAACTGGAACTACGCAACTATAATATGCTGGAATACAATACATTTAAGCAGGCGCAGATCACTTTTCCTGGAGAACATGATCTTCATATGATTCTTCCTGATTCCGTGATTGCCAGAGAGAAGAGTGAGATTCTGATCGAATATCTGCAGAAAGTTTTCTGCGAAAGATGTGGAATGGACTTGAAAGTGGAACTTGAGTATGTGGAAATGCAGGAGAGTAAATACCATAAGAATGCTGAGCTTCAGATTGCACAGGAAGTAGAAAACGTTATGCGCCATGCGAAGATCCATGCCAAAAGTGGACAGGTTTCTCAGAACGAGAATGAGGCAAATGGTGAGAAAAAATCTGAAAAGAAAGCCGATAAAGCACAGCAGGATAAGAAAGACAAAAAGCCGGCTTTGGGTGACCGCAAGGACAAGAAGGGCGATTTCCGAGGCGGATTCAGAAGGGACAGCAATCCGGATGTTATCTATGGAAGAGATTTCGAAGGCGAACCTGTTGCTCTGGAAACGATTACCGGTGAGATGGGTGAAGTTATCGTCCGCGGTCAGGTTATGGATGTAGAAGCAAGAGAAATCCGCAACGAAAAGACCATCCTGATCTTCCCAATCACAGATTTTACAGACAGTATTGTAGTAAAAATGTTCCTGCGAAATGAGCAGGTGCCGGAAGTGACAGAACATGTAAAGAAAGGTGCATTCCTGAAGTTCCGAGGCGTAACAACGGTAGACCGATTTGACAGTGAACTTACGATCGCATCTATTGCAGGAATCAAGAAAATTGCCAATTTTACTACATCCCGAATAGACACCAGCCCACAGAAACGTGTAGAACTTCACTGCCATACAAAGATGAGCGATATGGATGGTGTTACAGATGCCAAGTCTCTGGTAAAGCGTGCATATGAGTGGGGACATCCTGCCATTGCTATCACAGATCACGGCGTTGTTCAGGCGTTCCCTGAGGCGAACCACTGTTTTGATGCATGGGGCGGATGTGTCCCGAAGGATTCTGATTTCAAGGTTCTGTATGGCATGGAAGGTTATCTGGTAGATGACTTAAAAGGTATGGTTACCAATGGAAAAGGTCAGAAACTGGACGGTAGATTTGTAGTCTTCGATATCGAGACCACCGGATTCTCCTCCCTGACCTGCCAGATCATTGAGATTGGTGCGGTACTGGTAGAGAATGGTGAGATTACAGAACGCTTTTCCACCTTTGTAAACCCGAAAGTCCCGATCCCGTTCCGTATCGAGCAGCTTACCAGTATCAATGACAGTATGGTCATGGATGCCCCGACGATCGAGGAGGTTCTGCCGAAATTTCTTGAATTCAGCAAGGGTGCAGTGATGGTTGCACACAATGCAGATTTCGATATGGGATTCATTATGAAGAACTGCGACAGACTGGGGATCGAGCATGATTTTACTTATGTAGATACCGTAGGCATGGCACGTTTCCTGCTTCCTGCGCTGAACAGATTTAAGCTGGATACAGTAGCAAAAGCAGTAGGTGCTTCTCTGGAAAACCACCACCGCGCAGTAGACGATGCTGCCTGCACTGCAGAGATTTTTGTAAAATTCGTAAAGATGCTGGCAGACCGCGATATCCTTGATGTCGATGAGCTGAACAAACAGGGGGCAGTTTCAACCAATACCATTAAGAAACTACCGACATACCATGTAATTATTTTTGCCAGAAATGAAACGGGTCGTATTAATCTGTATAAACTGGTGAGCCAGTCTCATCTGAAGTACTATCACAGACGTCCCCGTGTACCAAAGAGCATCCTGCAGAAATACCGTGACGGACTTTTGGTAGGAAGTGCCTGCGAGGCGGGCGAACTGTACCAGGCATTGCTGCGAAATGCACCTGAGACAGAGATTGCCAGACTGGTAAATTTCTATGATTATCTGGAAATTCAGCCGATCGGAAATAATAAATTTATGATCGCAGATGATAAGCACGATATGATTAATTCCGAGGAAGATTTACGTGAAATGAACCGCAGGATCGTGAAGCTGGGAGAACAGTTTAAGAAGCCTGTAGTGGCAACCTGCGACGTGCATTTCATGGATCCGCAGGACGAAGTTTACCGAAGGATCATCATGGCAGGAAGCGGCTTCTCGGATGCAGATGAACAGGCACCTCTGTATCTGCGTACCACCGAGGAAATGTTAGAAGAATTTGCTTATCTCGGCAGTGAGAAAGCAGAAGAAGTTGTCATTACAAATACGAATAAGATTGCAGATATGATCGAGAAAATCTCTCCGATCCATCCGGATAAATTCCCTCCGGTCATCGAGAATTCCGACCAGGATCTGAAGAATATCTGCTTTACAAAAGCACATGAAATGTACGGAGATCCTCTTCCGGAAATCGTAGAGAGCCGTCTGGACAGAGAGCTGAACTCAATCATTTCCAACGGATATGCCGTAATGTATATCATTGCCCAGAAGTTGGTATGGAAGTCCAATGAGGACGGATATCTGGTAGGTTCCCGAGGATCTGTAGGATCTTCCCTGGCAGCGACCATGTCCGGTATCACAGAGGTAAATCCTCTGCCACCGCATTATCTCTGCCCGAATCCGGACTGCAAATACAGTGATTTTGATTCGCCGGAAGTAAAGAAATATGCAGGTATGGCAGGATGCGATATGCCTGACAAGATCTGCCCGAAGTGCGGAACAAAGATGAAGAAAGAAGGATTTGATATCCCGTTCGAAACTTTCCTTGGATTCAAGGGAGATAAAGAGCCGGATATTGACCTTAACTTCTCCGGTGAATACCAGGCAAATGCCCACAGATACACAGAGGTTATCTTTGGCAAAGGCCAGACCTTCAAAGCAGGAACCATCGGTACCCTTGCGGAGAAGACTGCATTCGGTTATGTGAAGAACTATTTTGAAGAGCGCGGCGTGCATAAACGTTACTGCGAGATTAATCGAATTGTACAGGGATGCACTGGAGTCCGGCGTACAACAGGGCAGCATCCGGGAGGTATCATCGTACTTCCGGTGGGCGAAGAAATCGAGAAATTTACCCCTGTTCAGCATCCTGCAAACGACGTAAACAGTGATATTATCACCACGCATTTTGATTACCATTCCATTGATGGAAACCTGCTGAAACTTGATATACTGGGACACGATGATCCGACCATGATCCGAATGCTGGAGGACTTAACTGGTATCAGTGCCAGAGATGTTCCGTTGGATCAGAGAGACGTCATGTCTCTGTTTGCCAGCACAAAAGCACTTAATATTGAGCCGGAATCCATTGGCGGATGTAAGCTTGGATGCCTTGGAATCCCGGAGTTTGGTACTGATTTTGCCATGCAGATGCTTATTGATACCAAGCCGAAATACTTTTCAGACCTGATCCGTATTGCGGGACTTTCCCATGGTACAGACGTATGGCTTGGCAATGCACAGGTGCTGATCCAGGAAGGAAAAGCAACCATTTCCACTGCCATCTGTACCCGAGATGACATCATGATCTACCTTATTGGTAAAGGGGTAGAGAGTGGTCTGGCATTCACGATCATGGAGAGTGTCCGTAAGGGAAAAGGCCTCCGTGATGAGTGGATCACGACGATGAAAGAACACGACGTACCGGACTGGTATATCTGGTCCTGTAAGCTGATCAAGTACATGTTCCCGAAGGCACATGCTGCGGCGTACGTTATGATGGCATACCGAATCGCATGGTATAAAGTGTTCCAGCCGCTGGCATATTATGCGGCATATTTCAGTATCCGTGCCACCGCATTCTCCTATGAACTGATGTGTATGGGTAAGGAACGTCTGGAATATTACATGGCAGAAATCCGTAAGAAAGGCGATTCCGCATCTAAGAAAGAGCAGGATACACTGAAGGATATGCGTATCGTGCAGGAGATGTATGCGCGAGGTTTCGAATTTGTTCCAATCGACCTTTATACAGCCAAAGCTCAGCGATTCCAGATCGTAGACGGCAAACTGATGCCATCCCTTGCGACTATCGACGGACTTGGAGACAAGGCGGCAGACGCTGTTGTAGATGCCGCAAAACAGGGCAAATTCCTGTCAAAAGACGACTTCCGCGACAGAACGAAAGTCAGCAAAACAGTTATTGATCTGATGGATGATCTGAAGCTGTTCGGAGATATTCCACAGTCCAACCAGATGTCACTATTTGATTTTACAGGTTGAAAATACAAGCCACAGGGCAATTATTTTGTATCAAATAAGGCGGGTAAATGATCTGCCTGATTAAAGTTAAGTAAAAGAAATTAGATTTTTTGAAGAGATATTAGCATCGAGATATAACATACAGGCCACGACAACAGGAGACGAATATGAGAAAAGAAAAATTAAGATATTTACAGAGACTTGCAGAGATTTACCCTACAATAGGAAAAGCATCCACGGAGATCATCAACCTTCAGTCTATCCTGAATCTGCCCAAGGGAACAGAGCACTTTATGTCCGACCTCCACGGTGAATACCAGGCATTTTCCCATGTACTGCGAAACGGTTCCGGTGCAGTACGAAAGAAAATTGATGATGTATTCGGCCACACCCTTAGCAACAATGATAAACGTTCCCTTGCAACCCTGATCTACTATCCGAAAGAGAAGATGGATCTGGTTAAGGAAACGGAAGAAGATATGGAGAACTGGTACAAGATTACCCTGTATCGTCTCATCGAAATCTGTAAAACTACTGCCTCCAAGTACACCAGATCTAAAGTACGCAAGGCACTTCCTGCGGATTATGCCTATGTAATTGAAGAGCTGATCACAGAGAAGGCAGAGGTTCTGGATAAAGAAGCTTATTATGATTCTATTGTTAATACTATCATCGAAATCGGCGGTGCAGAGGACTTTATCATTGCGCTGGCAGAGCTGATCCAGCGTTTGGTTGTAGATCATCTGCATATCCTTGGAGATATTTACGACAGAGGACCGGCACCACATTTCATCTTGGACCGTCTGATGCAGTATCATTCACTGGATATCCAGTGGGGAAATCATGATGTAGTCTGGATGGGCGCAGCAGCAGGACAGAAAGCCTGCATTGCCACAGTAGTAAGAAACAGCATCCGTTACGGAAATCTTGACATTCTGGAAGATGGTTACGGCATCAATATGCTGCCTCTGGCGACCTTTGTCATGGAAGCTTACAAGGATGATCCGTGCGATATTTTTGCCATGAAAGGTGCTTCCAACTACAATATTCTGGAAGAAGAACTGGGCAAGAAAATGCACAAGGCCATCGCAGTGATTCAGTTTAAATTAGAAGGAAAACTGGTTCGCAAGCACAAAGAATTCCATATGGAAGACCGTGCACTTCTTCACAGAATTGACCCGAAGAAAGGCACGATCACACTGCCGGGCGGAAAAGAATATCCACTCCGCGACAGCAATTTCCCGACCATTGACTGGAAACATCCTTATGATCTTACAGAGGGTGAGAAAGAGGTTATGGATAAGCTGTCCTCTGCATTCAGAAACTGCGAGAAACTACAGAATCATATCCGTCTTCTACTTGATAAAGGTGGTCTTTACACTGTATATAATGGAAATCTTTTATTCCATGGAAGCATCCCATTGAATGAGGATGGAACCTTCCGTGAAGTACAGATTTATGGAAAAAGCTATAAAGGAAAAGAGCTGTATGATGCGTTGGAAACCTATGTGCGCCGTGCTTTCTACTCTGTAGGGAAAGAAGAGCAGAAGAAAGGTCGGGATATCATGTGGTATATCTGGGCAGCACCAAATTCACCATTGTTTGGCAAGAGCAAGATGAGCACTTTTGAGCGATATTTTATTGAAGATCCTTCTACTCATGAAGAGAAAAAGAACGCCTATTACCGTCTCTGGGAGAACGAAGAGGTAGTAGATAATATGCTGCGAGAGTTCGGCCTGGACCCTGAAAAAGGGCACATTATCAATGGTCATGTGCCTGTACATCAGAGTGAAGGCGAGAGCCCTGTCAAATGCAATGGCAAAGTAATTGTTATTGACGGTGGATTCTCCAAACCCTATCAGAAGGTTACCGGAATTGCAGGATATACGCTGATCTATAACTCTTACGGACTGAATCTTACCGCGCATGAGCCATTTACATCCAAGGCAGATGCTGTAGCAAAGGAAACAGATATCGTATCAAACCGTGTAGCGGTCAGCTACATGTCCAGACGCCAGCTGGTAGGTGACACAGATACCGGACACGCCTTAAAAGAGAGGATACAAGAGCTTATTCAGTTGCTGGATGCGTACCGTACAGGTGTTATTAAAGAAAAAAAGTAACTATGTAAACAGTCTGCTGTTCTGTAAAGCTGCTGAATAGTTATGAGAGTAGTTATGAAAGAAAATAGGTATTTTGAATAAGAAATCTACTGTAAATAACAGTTATAATAGCCAAAAATTGTAAGCAGACGCCAAAAAGAGGTTGGTTTTACAGGGCATAAAACTCTTTACTTATAAATTTGTGTTCTATATAATGGGTAGTGTTGTTTAACCAGCAATAAGTATTATGATGAGGCGGGCGAATAAGCCCGAAGATAATGAACAAAAGGAGAATACGATAATGGGTGGAATTTTTGGAGTAGCATCAAAGTCCAGCTGCGTTCTGGACCTTTTCTTCGGAATTGATTATCATTCCCATCTGGGAACACGCAGAGGTGGAATGGCAGTGTATGATACGAAACGTGGTTTCGACCGTGTCATCCATAACATTGAGAATGCACCGTTTCGAACAAAGTTCGATGGTGATATCGGTGATATGGAAGGAAATTTAGGAATCGGATGTATTTCAGATAATGAACCACAGCCACTTCTGGTACGCTCTCACCTTGGAAACTTCGCGATCACCACAGTTGGAAAGATCAACAATATGGATGAACTGATCGCAAACTGTTTCAAGAATGGATGTACCCATTTCCTGGAAATGAGCGGAGGAAGTGTGAACCCCACAGAAATGGTAGCAGCCCTGATCAATCAGAAAGATAATATGATCGAGGGAATCCGTTATGCACAGGAAGTGATCGAGGGTTCCATGACCATGCTGATCCTTACACCAAAAGGTCTGCTTGCAGCCCGTGACCGTCTGGGAAGAACTCCATTGATCATAGGTAAGAAAGAAGATGCCTGCTGCGTATCCTTTGAGAGCTTTGCATACCTGAACCTCGGCTATGAAGACCTCAAAGAACTGGGACCTGGCGAGATCGTAGCAGTAACTCCTGATGGGGTGGAGACACTGCAGAAACCTGGAGAAGAGATGCGTATCTGTTCTTTCCTCTGGGTATATTATGGATATCCGACTTCAACTTACGAGGGAATCAACGTAGAAGAGATGCGCTATCACTGCGGTGATATGCTTGCAAAACGAGACAAAGGCGAAGTAAACCCGGATATCGTAGCCGGAGTACCGGATTCCGGTATCGCTCATGCCATCGGATATGCCAACCAGTCCGGCGTACCTTTTGCCCGCCCGTTTATTAAATACACACCGACCTGGCCGAGATCCTTTATGCCAACTCAGCAGAGCCAGAGAAACCTGATCGCCAGAATGAAACTGATCCCTGTACATCGTCTGATCAAAGATAAGAGCCTCCTTATGATTGATGACTCAATCGTACGCGGAACTCAGTTAAGAGAAACTACAGAATTTCTCTACAGAAACGGCGCTAAAGAAGTACATATCCGTCCTGCATGTCCGCCGCTGCTTTATGGATGCAAATATCTGAACTTCTCACGTTCCAAATCCGAGATGGATCTGATCACAAGAAGGATCATTGCGAAACGTGAGGGTGACAATGTCAGCGATAAGATTCTGTCAGACTATGCAGACCCGAACTCAACCAATTACAAAGAGATGTTAGAAGAGATTCGTAAGGAACTGAACTTTACATCCCTGAAATTCCACAGACTGGACGACCTGAAAGAATCCATCGGAATTTCACCGTGCAAACTCTGTACTTACTGCTGGGACGGAAAAGAATAAAGAAAAACAAAGAGGAGACGTAGAATTTGTCGGAAATCAATAACCAGATAAAACAGAAACAGAACAAAAAGAAAAAAAGACTTAAGAAGCTTCTGATATTCATGCTGATCCTGTTCTTTCTGCTTATACTTGCAGGTACTTTGCTTATGCGGTATCGAAAGAATGAGGAAAAACAGCAGAGAAAAGAAGAAGCGCTGGCAGCACTGGAAAGTGTTCCGACCGTAACTCCGACACCAGCAGCTACGCCGACTCCGATCCCGACTCCAATCCCGACAGTGACCCCGACTCCGGTGCTGGAACGAGCATATGTGTTTGACCCAGATGATTATCTGGGAACCTGGCACAGTAAGAACGGCAGAATTGTGATCGAGATCACCAAACTCAGCCAGAAGTCGGTGACCTTTACTTATTCTCAGACTAATAAGAAAAAGACAGCAACCTGCGAAGCAACAGTAAAGAAATCCGTAGCAGGAAATGCGTCCAGATTTTCTTTTACAGATTCGCTGGGAAATGTAGCGAAAGGCTATCTTACTTTTGATAATGGACGTCTGTATGTCAATATTAAGACAAAGACAAAAGCAGAGGGAGCAAAAGTGCATCCATCTGTGGATACCATCATGATCAGAGAATAACAGGATACATGGTCAGACAGGATAATACATAAAAATAGAATCAAAAGATAAACGACAAAAGGATTCAGGTAACACAAGTTGGTTACAGGAATCCTTTTGCTTGTTTATTTATTCATTCATTTCTTTTTTGTCAGTACGTCCAACCAGATAATCAATACTGATGTCATAATAATTTGCCAGTCTGATCAGCATCTCGATTGGGATGTTGCGAGATCCTGTCTCATAGTGTGAATAAGAACGCTGACTGATGTGAAGAATCTCACTAAGCTGTCTCTGAGACAGGTCAGCATCTGTACGTAAATCCTGAATACGCTGAAATTTCATATGATCCACCTCTCTGTTATATAGTTTTGTTGCAGTCGGATTTATGGCTGAACATCCGATTGTGAAGAAAGTATAAAACAGAACAAAATGCACTATTGCAATTTGGAGCAAAATGGACTATTATAAAAGATGATCTTTTTTTCAAATCTGATTTCTCAGAAAAATCCCATGAAAATAAATGAATGATCGAGGATCAATTACGTAAATGATCTAGCGCGTGTTTGAAAAATCATTCCCGCAATCTGCACGCCCCACTTTGCGGTATATTTTGTTCGGATGAGGGCGTCGT
>NZ_JBQHWS010000057.1:0-22949 GCF_052063845.1 Blautia sp. HCP3S3_D9 | reverse complement strand
GGCATACGAGATCACAGACTGTCTCGTGGGCTCGGAGATGTGTATAAGAGACAGTTATTACTGTTAGTTTTTCTGTAAATTTTGTCATAATGTTTCGTATTCCTCACTTTCGTAGTTTCGTTGCCGGGAAGCAGGATGATCCTGTCTTGCCCAACTGATGATGGTAGCTGCATGGTTCTGATATTGCTTTCAGGTAGAAGCCATATAACCGGATAAGCGTTCAATGTAATCCTGCCAGTCAGGGATTGTCTGCCGGATATCTTCCAGCTCTTTCTCTGACAGAAAAACATTTTGAAATTTTCCATAAGGTGAGCGTGGCTCTTTACTCTCTCTTATTGTTAAATGGTTCTTTTTTATCTCTTTCTTATTACCAGACAGTTTTCTGTCTGTATCAGGGAAAGAATCCTGTCTGTCAATAGGACAGTTTTCTGTCTGTCTTAGGGAAAGAAATCTGTCTGTATAGTGGATGGTTTCTTTTGGGAGTTTTACATAAATTCGATTGGGCTGTCCGGGTCCCTGCCGTTTTCGGAAGATAAGCTCCTGTTTTTCCAGTACTGCCAGAGCAGTTTTAACCGTCATCTGGCTTTTGTGGAGAACTTCTGCCAGTGCTTCAATTGTAAAGTAAATGAACACATGACCATCGATATCTGACCAGCCCTCATTTTTCTGGGAAAGCCTTGCCCGGTCGAGCAGGATAATATAAAGCATTTTGGCAGTTTCGTTTATTTCCATGTCCAGAAGAAAACGGGGAAACATCATATAAGATGGCAGGTTGGTGTCTGCTGTCAGAAAGTCCGTCATGTGTTCACCTCCAATCAGTTATTCGCCAAGAAAATCCCAGTCTACATCACTATCTGGCTGTGAATTTGCAGGTGTTGGAAAGGACGCCCTGGTTTGGGGCTCCCTTTGCACCATACGTGCTGTTAGTCCGGAAAGAAAAAGCGGCAATGCCTGTTTCAGGCTGTTTTCCACTGCACCTACAATCTGTTTCACAAAAAGTTCTTCCCGTTCCCTTGTTTCCAGATAGGGATCAGACTGAGTGCGGTAGTAACGGTCAAAATAATCTACCAGTGCAAGAGCGATTACCTGGCTGTAAGATTTAAAATCCTGTCTGTTCATCGTCTGTAAATATTCCCAGGCTTTCCGCTGCTGCTCTTTGTCCAGATTAAATCGCAGGTTTGTGTTGCGGATATTGTTCTGCATGGTTTATCCCCTCCTTTTCAGGCTCATATAAGCCAGAGATTCGTAACCTTTGGCGGTGGCGCAGATGTCATCAATGATGGTGACTCGTGATTTGTCATAAGTTCCGAAGTTACGGATCAGGCATCCACCGCCGCCAACCACATACAGGCGCATCAGGTCAGGATTGTATTCATATTTGCGGAGCGTGGAAAAAAGTTCTGCCACATACTGTCTGGCAATGGACGTAATACAATCCAGATATGGTGCTGAAATGTCAGCTGTTCCAAACCGCAGAATCTGTTCTACTGTGGATTCTTCAATCTTCACTCCGAATTTGTCCAGAACAGCGTTCTTTGTAGCAATCATGCATTGGTTTACACCAAGTTTTTCTGTCCAACATCGGCTCTCCTGCGCTTTCTTATTGTTGATATACAGAATGTTCATGGTTCCGTTTCCGATATCTGCAAGGAGATTGGTTCCCTTGAAATCTCCAAGTTGGTTTACGATAGCCGGATACCCCTGTGGGTAAAGGCTGCATCCCACAAAGTGGAGATGATACTCTTTGCCGTTAAAAAGGTAACGGACTTCTGGATTCTGGAGCAGATAGGAACGAAAAGCTTCTCTTTGAGTTCTGATCCATGTCAGAGGAAGTCCGGCAGCCAGATGAACATCTGCTTCACGGATGGAAAAGACATTCAGTTCCCTTGCAATAGCCATTAGCGTCAGAAGATAATATTCTTCGTCTATAGCTTTATCCGGGATAAATTCTTTGTGTCCTTCGCCAATCCGGTAGTAAATGCCGTTATATTCCAGAATATTCCCGGTGAAGATTGGTTCGGTTTCATAGGCTTTGATGCCGGTTGGTGTGACGGTGTTTGCTGTTTTCATATTGCCGTAGCCATGATCTACAGCAATGATTTTTGTGTTTCTGAGTTCTCGCATAAAAAATACCTCTGTTTTCGCATTGATTGATTCATCAGGTCGTACCGGTGTGGTACTGTTTTGCTGTGAGATAAGCATATAAAAAGCAAAGAGGAAAGGCATTGAGGGGGAATTGAGTTGGAATTGAGAAAAAAGATATATTGTGCTTACGTTCTGCATGTACTCTTGTTGTGATTTCATTGTTTTTTATCGTATAATATGGATACTGGAGGTGGTTTGGATGAAATACAAGATTTTAGTTGTCGATGATGATAAAGAATTGGTGAAAATGCTTTGTCGTTATTTTAATATGAAACAATATGAAACCATTACGGCTACAGACGGAATGGAAGCATTAAATAAAATAAAAATGAAACCGGATATTATTTTGTTGGATATCAATATGCCACGAATGGATGGGATTGAAGTATGTCGTTTGATACGCAGTAAAGTGTTATGTCCAATTTTATTTCTGACAGCAAGAGTTGATGAAGATGATAAAATTAATGGGTTGCTTTCAGGTGGGGATGATTATATTACGAAACCATTTAGTCTTCGGGAGTTGGAAGCGAGGATTGTTACAAACATAAAGAGAGAAGAAAGGCATCAACAAAAAACGGAATACCGCTTCATGGATGAAATGCTGATTGATTATTCTGAAAAAATAGTAGCTATAGCTGGACACAGGATGGAGTTCACAAAAATTGAATATCAGATTATTGAATTCTTATCCATGCATCCAGGGCAGGTGTTTGATAAAGAACGTATATATGCACAAGTCTGTGGATATGATGCGGAAGGGGACAGTAGAACGATAACGGAATTAGTACGGCGTATAAGAAAAAAAATAGCGGATTATTCAGAAAAAGAATACATAGAAACTGTATGGGGGATTGGATACCGATGGAAAAAATAAGAAACTTGTCACTGAAAAAAACAATTCTGCTTTATTTTGTGATCAGCTTAACGGCAGCATTTCTGTTATCTGGATTTACAGTTCATTTTGCAAGAAATATGCAGAATAAAATATGGGAAAAATATATTGATTATGCAGATTATACGGACGTGTTTCAGCAATATGGAAAGAAATACGAGATTGAGATATCAAGGCCTAATCAATCGCAGATGAATCGTTTGGACTATCATCTTTCGGAAATGTGTGACTTTATGGAAACATATTCGGTATTGATTTTTTCAATTGTTGGGAGTGTTGCTGCGGTATTCTTTTTTTATAAAAACAAGTTAAAGACACCTCTACAGGAACTAAAAGATGCCTCACAAATGATTGCAGATAATGAACTGGCTTTTCATGTGTCCTATGAAAATAAAGATGAGATGGGAACTTTGTGTAAAGAATTTGAAATGATGCGAAGTGATTTAGCAGATAACAACAGAAAGATGTGGCGAATGATTGATGACGAGAAGGCTTTGCGGAATGCAATTGCACATGATATACGTTCTCCACTTTCCATATTGCGTGGGTATCAGGAAATGCTCTTAGAGTTTGTTTCTGCTGAGAGTATAAAAACAGAGGATGTTATTGATATCTTACAAACAGGCATGTATCAGATTGACCGTATAGAGCATTTCACGGAAAACATGAGAAAAATGTCCCATTTAGAACAGAGGGAACTGCAATGCTCAGAGATAGAATTATCGGAACTGGCAAAAAAGATTGAGGCAGAAGCTGCCATGCTGTCCAAGAAGGAAAGTAAATTATGTAAGGTAGAAAGAGTGCAGGAACAAAACATTGTGAAAGTGGATGAGGAACTTGTCATGGAAGTGACAGACAACTTACTGGAAAATGCGGTTCGATATGCACAAAAAAGTATTGCTTTGCAGATAAAGAAAAAGGATGGTTTTCTTATAATTTCTGTTGAAGATGATGGAATAGGATTTGTGGATACTGAGGAAAAAGTAACAGAACCATTTTATCATAAGAATCCACAAGATGATTTAAAGCATTTTGGCCTTGGTATGTATATTTCTCGTATTTTCTGTGAAAAGCATGGAGGAAATTTGAAAATATATAATGCCAGACAAGGCGGTGCTCATGTAGAAGCTCTTTTCAAAGCTGAATAAAAATACTTTATAAGGCTGAAATCACAAATAAAGTGGTTTTAGTCTTTTTTATTGTGAATTTATTGAGAATTGATTTGTATGATGTTGTTAAAGAAATAAAGAAAGGAAGAGATACAATGAAAACAATCATAAAAAGAAGTATACTTGATTATTTAAAGAACCCTGTTTTGTGGATTGGCTTGATTATTATAGTTGCCAGTATGTATCAATGTCTGTCATCGTATTTGCAAATTCATTATATCAAACAGAATGAACAGATCACACAAAATGACGTAGCATTGGAAGATGCTGATGTCATGGATGGGTACATTCCCACATCTGATGATAAAGAAAGAAGAAGGGAGTGGGAAGATACGATCAAAGAGACGTTAATGGACACCTCCCAAAATGGTTTTGGATTTAGCAGGCAGGAAGCAGATCATGTAATGAAAGAAATTCAGAATATGGATGTAAAGACTGCTTCTGAGTTTTTGGAATCCCAATATGGCTATTATAATGCAATATATGCTTATGAGGACCTTGAAATTCATAAGGGGACAGCAGAAGAAATCAATCATTATATCGAGCGGAAATTATCCGAACATTCTTTTTCCTGGTACTTTGCAAAGAAATTTACGGATTTTGCAGGATTGCATATGGCCTTTTTTGCAACAGTCTTGCTATCATTTTTATTTATTCAGGATACACGAAAAAGTACCTATGAATTATTACATACAAAGCCTGTTACGGCAATCCAATATATATGTGGGAAAGTAATAAGCGGATTCATTAGTATGCTGGGAGTATTAGTGATTTTGAATGTTATATTCTTTATGCTGTGTTTGAAAACGTCTTTAGAATCGGGCTTTCCAGTAACACCAATTGATTTTTGCGTGACTTCTCTGATCTATATTGTTCCGAATCTTTTGATGATATGTTGTGTCTATACAATTACAGCAGTAATATTTAAAAATCCGCTTCCGGCAGCACCAATCTTGTTTTTACACATTATATATTCAAATATGCTGACCATGAAGAATGATATTTATTATATGAGACCGTTCTCTATTATGGTGCGATTCCCGGGTAGATTTTTTGAAACACATGTAGCTAAAATGTCAAATATAAATCAGATTATTCTTGTAATTTCATCAGTTATATTAGTATGTATTTCTGTTACAATCTGGAAAAGGAGGAGGGTTCATTGAAAACGGAACTAAAAAACTGCCTGCCATTATATAAGATTTTTTATTCATGTGCATTTATACTGATATTGTGTGCTATTCATCCGATTATATACTATGAAGAAATCGGTTCAGCGATTCAGTCTCCAATAGCATTTTTAACAATTATTTTTTGTAGTGACACATATTTGATGGAAGTAAAAAGTAAGCGTGCCGATGTATTTCATTTGTATGATCAAAAAAAGCAGTTAAAAGTAATATCACAGAGAGTGTGCGTTCAAGTATTATATTTATTAATACTTTCCTGTGTTGGATATGTTTTGTTTTTCTGGCAAAAACCGGGCAGTGTAAACGAAGGTATTTCGGGCACTCAGATATTCCTTTTATTTTTCATTGCAATGTTCGGAACCATCTGGCTTTGGAGTATATGCTCTGTGATTTTGTGTACATTGATTGGAAATATGTGGGCAGGTATAGGATGTTTATTTGGAATTGTCATTGGTCTTATATCGAAAGCGGGCAGTTCATTTTTCGGGAATCTGGGATTGTTTTCTTTCAGCTCTTGTGAACTTAATCAATTAATGTCCGAGAGTTGGATTTATGGAACGCTTGTGTCTTTTATAGTGGGTATGCCTTTATTTGCAGTATTACCAATGGCTTTAAAGAAAAGGGGATAGATTATGAGTATTAGAATAAATGATTTAACAGTTAGATTTAAAAATGGTGTAGTTGCAGTAAATAAGGCATCTCTTGAAATACCTAAGGGGATTTACGGACTTTTGGGAGAGAATGGTGCGGGAAAAACCACGCTGATGAGGGTTCTTACAACCGTTTTAAAACAAACGGAAGGAATGGTTTCGCTTGATGGAATTCTGTATAACGAGGGAAATTATGAAAAAATACAGAAAAAGATTGGTTATCTTCCACAGGAAATCGACTTATATCCGAATCTTACGGTGAAAGAATGCCTTGTATATATGGGTGGACTATCAGGAGTATCCACAAATGACCTCAAACAAAGAATTACCTATTATCTGGAAAAGACTTCTCTTACAGAGCATCAGAATAAAAAAATGCGGCAATTATCTGGTGGTATGAAGAGACGTGTCGGACTCATACAGGCACTTCTTAATAATCCGGATTTTTTGATTATTGATGAACCTACCACCGGGTTAGATCCGGAAGAAAGAATCAGGATCCGTAATCTTTTGGTTGATTTTTCAAAGGATAGAACTGTGCTGTTTTCCACTCATGTAGTAGAAGATTTAGCAGCAACCTGTACACAGCTTGCCATTATGAAAAAAGGAAGTTTTTTATATTCCGGAAGCGTGAGTGGGTTGCTGGAAAATGCAAAGGGCTGTGTTTGGAATTGTACGGTACAAAATGCAGAAGAAGCCCGTTTGTTAGAAGCCAATTATTCTATATCATCTAAGCAGTATGTAGAAAATGGAATTCATATGAAAGTATTAAGCAAAGAAAAGCCAAATGAGAATTGTGTCCTGGATAATGATATCACTTTGGAAGATGCATATATTTATTTGACGAATAGTTGAATATAACGTCGGGCAAGTTGCCCGCCGTAAAGTATGCTTATTTTGTTAAAAGACCGGATAGAGTTTTTCCAATGGAAAATCCAATCTGTGGATATAACTCCTGAATTTCCTGATATTTTGCTTTAATCATTTCTGGTTCATCAGCCCAGATCTTTTCATATATTTTGAAAGCTCTTTTAAAATGTGTTTTGGCTTGTGGAAGATTGGCGGTCATCAGATAAATGGTTGCAAGGGTTTCCTGAACTTTGGCATAATCCAGACAGTCATCGGAATGGTATTCCTTGATGATGCCGGATAATTTTTGCAATTCGGAGATTCCTCTTTCGGGTTCCTGCTGTTCTGCCAGGAACATTGCATAATTGGCAATCTGAGATATGCTGTCATTTATATGAAGCAGGTTAAATTGGTCAAGCAGTGAGATACTTTTTTCCATGTGTTCTCTTGCAAGATCGGGATGACCGTTTATGCGGTAAAGTCCACCGAGATTGGCATGAAGGTTGGAAACAAGGCGAGCATTGTCAACAGTGATAGTTTCTATCTGGGCAAGTGCATCCTTTTCCAGTTTTATTGCTTTTTCAGGTTTGGTTTCAAGAGTTGCCTGAAAATCCAGTAATAATGCCCGGTCAGAGTCAGTTCCAATGTTTTTTGTCTTTAATAGACATTTCAGTTCCTGAATGATTCCATTCATACCTTTGTGGTAGTTATAGTTATCCATGTATGGAAATGCATTTTCCAGAAAAAGCAGATACTTTGGTATATCATCCTTTTCAATCAATTCTATGATATTTCCGATTGTTTGAAACAGTTTCTTGTAATAATCAACTTCAATCCCATGCATTAAACATATTTTCTGTAAAGAATCCAGTAATATGTGGCAGCGAGTTACAGATGGTTTTGTCTCTGAAAGGGTGATTTCCTGAATCATCGGATGCAGAGAGATAGTGCGACGTCTTGTTGTCTGGACAAAACCAGTCTCAATTAAATCGTTGATCTCATTTAGTGTTGGCAGTTCCAGCCATTTGGCAAATATACGGGCAGAAATACCGGTGGAAGGAAGAAAGCACATATTACACATGATATCCTGCTGTTCAAGAGATAAAGTGTATAAAGAAAACAGCGTATGGATATGACTGTAATAGGTGGCTTTGCTGCTTTGTCCATCTTTGATTATTTTAATTTTATCTTCGTTATGGAAAGATGCTTTTTCCACCTGAAGTCTTGTTAATAACTGGTCTGGAGTTGAGATTCCATTTTCCAGAAGTTTTGCTGCCAGTTCCACGGCAAAAGTATGAGAGTGAACAGTTTAGATAATCTTTTCAACTGTTGCCCGGTACGTGTCTGACTCTGAATAAAATACTGATGCCAGCTGGAAGAGAGCGTTCATATCCTCTATTTCTTTTAATGGCAGAGTACAGTATTCATCCAGTTTGCTTCTGGTTGTAAACAAAATCTGGCAGCGATATTTTAATACTACTGACAGAAAGCTGTCCTGTGTGGCAGTGACATTAAAATTATCTATGATAAGCAGAGTATCGGATTTAAGGGAACGCAGAAAACGGTTATGTCTTTGAAACCGTTCCTGTTCAGTGCTTTCCGGCAGATCGTCAATAAAATCCATGTCAGTAATATCCTGATGAAGATCACCTGTATATTCTACATATAGAATGTTAGTGTAATGCTTTTTGTAATGTTTTGCGTAGGCTTTGGCAAGTTCGCTTTTACCAATACCGGCAATTCCGCAAAGAAAAACATGACGGTTTTCCTCAAGCATGATATATAATTCTTCCAGTTCTTTATCTCTTCCGATAAAATGACGGCATGGTTTCGGGACCTCACTGTCCATAATATAATCCAGCACAATGGGGGATAAAGCTCCTCCGGCGAGCAGCTTCTGATTTTTGGTATTACGTTTGATGAATTGACGTTCCATGCCAAAAGAAATCAGCTTTGCAAGAAAAAGCAGACGTGAGCTGGCTGGTTTATATAAGGGAGTCAGATTTTTCTTTTTCGCATCTGAGATGCTGTCATCCTGAATGAATAAAGTGTAAATATCTTTTACTTCTGCAAGCATATAAGGATCATATTTACTTTTACGCTTAAATACAATATAATTTAAGCATAAAAGTAAATATCAAGGATAAGGAGGACAACTATGGAAACATCAGATATTTTGGAATCGCTAATTGAAAAAGACAATGGATATTTGATTACATCGAAGGCCGTTGAATCAGGTGCATCAAAGCCATCTGTCTCAAAATACGTCAGAGAGCATGACATGGAAAAAGTGGCACATGGCATTTATATCTTAGATAATGTGTGGCCAGATGAGTTGTTTGTACTCCAGCAACGAAATAAGAATATTATTTATTCGGGCGAGACCGCCCTTTATTTGCATGGTCTTATCGACAGAGAATACAGTCATATTTGTTTCACTGTTCCTACCGGGTATAATGCAACACATATCAAAAAGAAAAACAAAGAAGTTCGTTATGCAAACCCAGAGATTCTTGATATGGGGATCTGTGAAATCCCGTCAAGCAGCGGTAATTTGGTTAAAGTATATGACAAGGAAAGATGTATTTGTGATTTGATTAAAGATCGAAAGAAATATGAAATTCAGTTATATCAGACAGCAATCAAGGAATATATGTCCTCGAAGGAAAAGAATCTTTCAAGATTGATTGAATATGCGGTTAAACTTGGAGTAAGGGATGAAGTGATGATGTATGTGGAGGTAATGGTATGATTCATACAGCGAAACAACTTAAAGACAAAGTAAAAAACATGTCCGGCGGGAATAGTGAAGTTGCGCAAGTACTAATTAGAACATATTTTATGGAAAGGTTCTTAGAAAGAGTTTCTGTTTCTGAATACAGGAATAATTTTATTCTGAAAGGCGGAATGCTTGTTGCCTCTATTGTTGGTGTAGATATGAGAGCTACAATGGATATCGATACCACTGTGAAAGCATTACCTCTTAATGAGAAGGATGCTAGAGCAGTCATTGAGAGAATCGGTGAGCTTCAGCTTGAAGATGGGATAACCTTTAAGATTAAGTCAGTAAAAGAAATCATGGAAGAATTTGATTATCCTGGCATTAGGATGATGATAGAAGCTAATCTGGAACGAATGAGACAACCTTTTAAGATCGATATTTCTACGGATGATGCAATCACGCCAGGTGCAGTGGAGTATAAATACAAGCTTATGTTTGAAGACAGATCAATTTCAGTTTTGTCGTATAATCTTGAAACTCTTCTTGCAGAAAAGATGCAGACGATTTTGGCAAGAGGACTTGCGAATACCAGAATGAGGGATTTTTATGATGTATATGAGATTATGAATTCAAAGGCTGATCAGATAAGCTTTGATGTTTTGAAAAAGGCATTTGCGGCTACTTGCATGAAGCGTGAAACTTCTTTTGGCGAAGAGGAAGTGAGAGAAACCTTAGACAAGATTAAAGATGATTCTGGACTCGAAGAAATGTGGAATCGATTTAAGCGTGTAAACTATTTTGTTGATGATCTTTCGTGGGGAGAAGTATCGGAAACAATAGTAGATAATATTGAAATAATTTTTTTTTAGTGACCAGGTTTCCTAGAACAGTGATGAAAAAGGAATAAAAATAAAAGACAGGAACAAGTTTTGAAGAAAAATCCTCTAAGAGATAGTGAAATACCTATTGTCTTAGAGGATTTTTTATTGAAGAAGTTTAATATTCAAGAATTTGTTTTTTCCTTTTTGACATTAAAGGTCACAGTTATTACAACAGATCCGGAAGATATTACTTACGGAAAGTCAGATGTATGTTATGAATTAATCAGAGCAATGCAATTGGTAGGAATAAATGTGATAACAAGAACAGAAGTAGAAGAATGTTTTGCCGTTATTGATGATGAAATAGTATGGCATGGTGGGATGAATCTACTTGGAAAAGCTGATGTCTGGGATAACTTAATGCGTATCAGAAATTCACAAGTTGCAACTGAATTGTTGGAAATTGCTTTGGGATGTTCTGAGGAGAGGAGGAAAAGTGAATAAAAAGATTAAATGCGGTATATATACCAGAGTATCCACAACCATGCAGGTAGATGGATACAGTCTGGATGCTCAGAAAGAAAAACTCAAAAGATATGCGGAATTTCAGAATATGGAAATCGTAAATGAGTATTCAGACGAAGGCAAATCTGGAAAAAGTGTAGAGGGCAGACCAGAATTCCAAAGAATGCTGGAAAATATTGAGAATGGAACAGATAAGGTGCAGTTTGTACTGGTGTTCAAACTTTCCAGATTCGGTCGTAATGCGGCAGATGTATTAAACTCTTTGCAAAGAATGCAGGACTTTGGAGTAAATCTGATCTGTGTTGAAGACGGAATTGACAGTTCTAAAGATAGCGGAAAGCTGATGATTTCTGTTCTGTCTGCGGTGGCAGAGATTGAACGGGAGAATATCCTTGTTCAGACAATGGAAGGACGCAAGCAGAAAGCCAGGGAAGGAAAATGGAACGGAGGATTTGCTCCATATGGTTATGAATTGGTAAATGGAGAATTACAGATCGCAGAGGACGAAGCGGAGATTATTCGTCTGATCTATGACAAATTTATTCATACCAATATGGGAATCTCTGCGATTGCTGCATGGCTGAACCAGCATGGATATAAAAAGAAAAAACGACAGAATAATACACTGGACGCATTTGCTTCTTCGTTTATAAAAGGCGTTTTGGATAATCCGGTATACTGCGGAAAGTTGGCTTATGGACGAAGAAAGAACGAGAAAGTTTCTGGAACAAGAAATGAATATCGCATTGTAAAGCAGGAAAATTATATGCTGCATGATGGTATCCATGAAGGGATTATTTCAGAAACAGACTGGGAGCTGGCTCATCAAAAACGAGAAAAAACAGGTGTGAAATATGAAAAGACACATAGTCTCGATCATGAGCATATTTTATCTGGAATATTGAGATGCCCGTTATGTGGAAGCGGTATGTATGGAAACGTGAATCGAAAGAAAAAGAAAGACGGAACTTTATATAAGGATTATTTCTATTATGCCTGCAAACATCGTCGCCTGGTAGATGGTCATAAATGTGGATATCGTAAACAATGGAGTGAGGAGAAGATTAACAATGCAGTGGAAGAAGTTATTCGGAAACTGGTGAAAAATCCTAAATTTGAAGAAGCAATTCTGAATAAAATCGGTTCAAGAATAGATACAGAAGAAATAGAAAAAGAGATTGAAGGATTGGAAAAGCAGCACAGGCAGTTGACCGGAGCAAAAGCAAGACTTGGACAGCAGATGGACAGTCTGGATATCATGGATAAATTTTATGAGAAGAAATATCAGGATATGGAGACAAGATTATACCGTTTGTATGATGAGATTGAAGGCGTGGAGAACCGTATAGAGGAAGTAAAGAATCGCCTGTTGAATATCCGGCAACAGAAAATATCAGAAGAAAACGTCTATCAATTTCTTTTATATTTTGATAAACTATATGATAAGTTCACCGACCTGGAGAAGAAAGAATTTCTTAACAGTTTTGTAGAACAGGTGGACATTTACGAGCAGGAGCAGCCAGATGGCAGATTCCTGAAGCACATAAAGTTCCGGTTTCCGGTGTATTTTGGAGACAGGGAAACACAGGAACTTTGTTGGGACAATGAAAGTACCGCGGAGACCGTTTGCTTGCTGTCAAGAAAATAAAATCAAGTGTCAAAAAGTGACGTATTTCAGGGCTTTTTCGGAAATTGGGATTTAAAGCCTAACTCCTGAAAAGGATCGGTTATTTTATATGGAAACATATCTACTGCAGATATGGTCGTAGGATTTTTGCTGTAGATTAGATGTTATAGGTTGTGGCATTAAGATAGATGTTACCTAGGGATGCAAACTCAATTTAACTGAGTGATTTAGATGTTTCTAATCCGGCAACTCGACTGTTGATTGTATGATGGGCAGTGGATTAGGCGTAATGGAGGAAGGACTGTAGAATGAAATTTATGAATGATATTTTTACGCTTGATAAACCATCAAGTGTGAAATTTGAGCTAGTAGGAACTAAATTGCCAAGCAGTAATGATATATTTTTTCGTTCAAAGCAGCATGAATTAGTAGAACAGTACTCCGCAGCAAGAATTTTTATGCACGAGACTGAGACCGATGATTGGAAGCATTGGTTTGACCCTATAGACGATAAAATAGCGGAAGAGGCATTTCATTTGATATATAGGTCTCATTTTTATGAAACAGCATTGTTTTATTACAATGCCGTGATTGATATATCATGGACGCTATGCTACGTAGCAGCAGAATTTGCTTGTAACAAGAAGGGGGAACGCGTAACCATCTCTGGAATGAAGTCAATAGAAGAGGCTAATGAATTGTTACGAAGTGCGGAAAGAAACGTTACCTCACCAACAGCAGAAGAAAATCCATTTGAATATTTGAAAAAGATGTGTCCAGAGTTTATTCCGGCAATTGATCAGATTATCAATTTTTGGAATGCTTTTTCATCAACTGATGTAAGAAAAAGGTATAATTTTTGCAAGCATAAAGGACGTCCGGCATATTCTGAAATCGAAAATCTTAAACCGGCTAGATTGATGAGAATTTATGTGGAAAATAAATCATTAGGTGAGATTGCACAAATTGTCTCTGATGTCGGGGATGTCAAATATGAGTTTTCTTTAGAAGAGGCAATAGTTGAATTAAAAGAATTTGACGATAACACATTATTCCCATACTTAAAAAAGTTAATTGAAATAATTGAAAAGATACTAGCCCCCTCACCAATGATCTTTTAAGAAAACAACCCTCTCAAGCATTATGGCTGAGAGGGTTTTGTGTTCTGAAATTTGTTAATATAAAATTTACAATTTAATACTACATTTCACACTGTAATACTATATTTATTGCGTTATAATAATACTACAAGGAGGAATTGCTATGGATACTTATAGCGTAAAAGAAATAGCTGATATGCTAAATGCAAATCCAGAAACTGTGAGAAGATAGATTCGCTCGGGTAAACTTGAAGCAATTCAGGAATCAATAAGAGGTGGAAATATAGTAACAAAATCAATGCTTGATGCCTTTCTTTTTTAAGAACTCTCCAAAGTATACCGGTACGATTCTAATTTGAAGCTTTTAGAAGATACAAAAAAGAATTGGTGAAAGTGACTGCGCGAAAAAATCAGCTTAATAAAATAATTAAGAGACTATTAGATTATCAGGAGGCTATTGATGAGGGAATTCAAGAATACAAAAAGAAGATAATTAAAGATATAGAACCATTGTTACATGTGTATACTGCAAAAATCCTTCAACAGAAATTTAATGGGAAAAGTATTTTTATTTTTTATGATGAAAAAATTGAAAATATTCAACTGATTAATTCAGTTAAGGATAAACAGGATATTCTATACAGCATGAGTTATGGACAGCTTTCAGCAGTAGCGTTAGCTTTTTTACTTTGCATGAATCAGGTTTATAGTAATCGAAAGACATGCTCTATTTTATTGATTGATGACCCTGTTCAAACGATTGACGATGTAAATATGGTGGGATTTGTAGATATTCTTAGATATGGTTTTGCGGATCGTCAAATTTTTGTATCTACTCATGAACAAAAATTTGAGTGGTTTTTGCGTTATAGATATGCGAAAGCTGGGAAAAAGGTAAAACTTTTTAACATGAAAGAGCTTATGTTACAGGAAAAATAATTCTTTGCAGGTATATCTCGCGAAGAAGTGCCAGATGGTATAGTTATTCAAGACAGGGATTTGTTTTCGGTCCCTTCAACGAGAAGAAATCCACTTCTTGCCGATGTATTTGAACGTCTTGGCTATATGGAACGTAAAGGAAGTGGCTTCGGAAAGATAATGAGCGCCTATGAATTTCAGGTTAATTATACGGAAGATAAAAAGTCTATATTTCGTTCTGACAGGTCAAATTTCTTTGCAATAATGCCAAATTTAAATTTTGGCTCCCAAGATGGCACCCAAGGTGGCACTCAAGGCGATGCACGTGATAAATTAGAAGATCGTTTGATTCAGATGATAAAAGTCAATGAAAAGATTTCGATTAAAAAGATGTCAGAGGTAACAGGAGTAAGCGTACGTACAATCAAACGTAGAATATCGGAGATGCCGAATATACAATTTATAGGACGTGGATTCAGTGGACATTGGGAAATAAAAGATGATAGACCGAAAATCATATAGAGGATTTTTGACAAAAGATAAAGAATAATTAAGGCGGTGAAAACATGTTTGATAAATCCAGATTGAAGGCTGCATTGGTTGAATACAAGAAACGTTTTGTTCAAACTCAGTGGTCGGATGAAAAGTACAAATGGGAGGCAGTAAAATGTTTCCAGGTAAACTGGGATGTGAATGCGAGTGACTTTGCAGGAATGCTCACGAAGTCACTTTCCCAGGCTGCAAATCTTCTTACATCAGCTAATAATTTTCCAGCAGGAATGATTACAGGGTTTGCTAAGAGTGCTGGAGAAGAAGTGCGTGCTATGTTCATCGAATTATATGATGAGAGCAAGGACATATGTGAACGTATCGAAAACTTTAAACAAAAGTCAAGCAGTCTCCTGGAGAGATACGGTAACGGAGCAAAGCAGCATTATCAGTATGAAAATGCAATTTCGACATATCTTTGGTTGCGTTATCCGGACAAGTACTATATTTACAAATTAACTGAAGTAAAAGAAGTATCGAATGTGTTGAAAAGTGACTATACATTTAAAAGGGGTGCTTATGCCAGCAATATTCGTAATTTTATAGCTTTTTATAATGAAATTTGTGCAGAGCTTCAGCAGGATGAAGAGCTCAAAAATATGCTTGCTTCACAGATTACAGGCACCTGTTATCCAGATCCAGAATTGAGAACGCTTACCATGGATGTGGGATTTTTTATCAAAAAATATTATGGTAAGGATGATTCTGTTCCATCTGGTGATAAATGGTGGCCGGCAGATTATACGCCAGCTTTATCTGTTGATGATTGGGAAGGTTTGTTGAATGATGGTGAAGTGTTTACTGAGAGCAGTTTGGAAATCATGAAGCGTATGCTCGATTATGGTGGAAAAGCTACCTGCATCCAGTTGGCTATTAAGTATGGTGAAAGCAAGAATTTCTATAATGCTGGTTCTTCTGCATTAGCAAAGAGAGTTGTGCAAAGAACAGGCTGCCCGGTATTACAACGTGATAACGAAAGTAATAGATGGTGGCCGGTTCTCTATGTGGGTAAAAATGCTAAGAAGGACGAAGAAGGTTCATATATTTGGAAATTGAGAGATGAGCTTGCGGAAGCCTTGGGCAGAGTGGATTTATCGAAAGTAGATCTTTATGCAAACCTGGCGCCGAATTTCTGGAAGATAAGTCATGGTAAGGATTGCATTACTGATGCAGAAGCGGCTGCTTTTGAGAAAAGAAGAGTGGTTGTTGTTCACAAGGATACGGCTGCGAAAGGCAAATCAAAAATATCTCAGGGTGAAGATTTCATGGCAACCATGAAAAAGGGAGATTTCTTCTATCTTTGCAGAGGTAACAGTATCCGTTTGTTGGGAAGAATTGATTCTGATGAGGTTGAGGAAAATCCTGAAAAACAGGATGGATGGTGTGAACGAAGCTACACTGTAATTGCTGAATCCCGCGATACCAGTCCATATACTGGTGATAAGAAGTGGTGGACGCCGAATGATAATTCGACTTGTATTGCTGTTCCGGATGGTGAGATGCAGCAGTTTGAGAATTATATTCTGAAGCCATATTTTGATATAACCAGGGAAGAATTATTAAAAAATGATGCTTCTGGTATTCATTATTGGTTTTTAAATGCCAATCCAAAGATATGGAGTATGGCCAGTATGCCGGTTGGTGAGGTTCAGGATTATACGCTTTACAATGACAATGGAAACAAGCGAAGAGTTTTCCAGAATTTTCTGGATGCTAAGGCTGGTGACATGGTAATAGGGTATGAATCAACACCGGTTAAGCAGGTAGTTGCTTTGATGCGTATTAGTGCGGAGCAGGATGGTGAAAAAATTTATTTTGAAAAGTTAGAAGGCCTGGCTTCACCTATTGATTATGCAACATTGAAAGAATGCCCGGAGTTGGAGAAGATGGAGTATTTTGTCAATCCGCAGGGCAGTTTATTTAAACTTACAAAGGGCGAGTATGAATTTATTCTTGATATGATCCGAGATGAGAATCCTGCTCCATCTAAGAAAGATAAAGACAAATATACAAAGGAAAATTTCCTGAAAGATGTTTATATTACAGAAGCCAAATATGATAGGTTGGTTTCTGTACTTAAAAAGAAAAAGAACATCATTTTGCAGGGAGCGCCGGGTGTAGGTAAGACATTTGCGGCTAAGCGTTTAGCTTATTCTATTATGGGCGAAGTGGACGAAGACCGCATAGAATTTATTCAGTTTCATCAGAATTATTCATATGAAGATTTTGTAATGGGATATAGACCGGCTGGTGATGGATTTGAATTGAAATACGGAATTTTTTATCGATTCTGTCAGAAGGCAGCAAACCATCCGGACAAAGATTATTTCTTTATTATTGACGAAATTAACCGTGGCAACATGAGTAAAATCTTCGGTGAACTTTTAATGTTGATAGAGGCAGACTATCGTGATAAGAGGGCTACACTTGCTTATAACGGATTGAGCTTTTCTGTTCCGAAAAGGCTACATATCATCGGCATGATGAATACGGCTGACAGAAGTCTGGCAATGATTGATTATGCTCTTAGAAGGCGATTCAGCTTCTTTGATATGGAACCGGGATTTGATTCAGAAGGTTTCATAAATTACCAGAAAGGATTTGCAAACGATACTTTCAATACTTTGATTGAGCGCATAAAGGATCTCAACAGAGAAATTATGCAAGACAGGTCTCTAGGGAAAGGGTTCTGTATTGGACATAGCTATTTTTGCAATGCAGACGAGTGTACAGATGAGTGGATGAAAGATGTTGTGGATTATGATATTTTGCCAATGTTAAGTGAATACTGGTTTGATGATAATGCAAAACTTCAACGCTGGGAGAATATCTTGCATGGTGTATTTCAATGATGAAAGATAAGAGCATACTGATTAATAACATTTACCATATGCTTGCCTATGCGTTTCAGACGTTGAATCAGGAAAAATATGAAGACCTGGCGGTGGAATCTTTTGATGAGATGTACGATTTGTTAGCAGCTATCCTTGCGAAAGGAATCGGTCTTCAATTGAAACAGGGGCTATACAGGGAGTACATTAACTGCCAGGAAGAATTGCCGGTTATGCGTGGGAAAATCAATATGTCGGGAACTATCAAAAATCGCCTGGCTCACAAGAGAGTTCTGGCATGTGAGTTTGATGAGTTATCTGAGAACAATTTATATAACCAGATATTGAAAACAACGGTTATGCTGCTGCTCAGAAATGCAAAGGTGAAGACAAAGTATAAAGATGATTTAAAGAAGGAGATGCTGTTTTTCGCTAATGTAGATGTGCTGGATCCGGTGTTAATCAAATGGTCAGCGATTCGTTTTCAGCGTAATAATCAAACTTACCGTATGCTGATAAGTATCTGTCAGTTAATAGTCGAAGGAATGCTTATTACGACAGAGGCAGGTGAGTACAGACTTGCCAGTTTTGTTGATGAACAGCGAATGTGCCGGTTATATGAGAAGTTTATTCTTGAATACTATAGCAGACATTATCCAGAACTGAGCGTTAGCGCGGCACAGATTTCCTGGGATGTTGATGATGGCATTAGGACGATGCTTCCTGTTATGCAGAGTGATATTCATTTGCAGAAAGATAATACAGTACTTATTATCGATGCCAAATACTATAGTCATACAACACAGACATGGTTTGATAAACATACATTGCATTCAAATAATATGTATCAGATTTTTACTTATGTTAAAAATCGTGATTATGAGTTTGGCGATAAGGAACATAAAGTTTCCGGAATGCTGCTCTACGCAAAAACAGAGGAAGAGATTCAACCGGACAATGTATACCAGATGCATGGCAATCAGATAAGTGTCAGAACCCTGGATCTGAATTTGCCGTTTACGGAAATAGCGGGGCAGTTAAATTCAATTGTAGAGTTGCACTTTGATTTAGTGAGATAAAATACAAACTGAATTGTCGAAAGGGGTATAAATGAAGGCATCAGAGACTTCTATAAATATAAGAAAGACGGGAATAAGATTAAAGTATTTGGCGAAATGTAATGGATATAGTGTCAAGGATATTCAGGAATATCTTGGACTGTGCTGTCCGCAGTCAATTTATAGATGGTATAAAGGCAAAATTTTACCATCTATAGATAATCTGTTTCGTTTAAGTGAACTTTACGGCATGCATATGGAAGAATTGTTGGTGAAAGATAATGCAAAGGTTATCTTCATATTTGAGACAATGGATGTGAAATCAGATAGATACATTAAGAGAATAAATGCCTATATGTCAGAAATGACAGCATAAGATATATTGGACTATCTGGCCAATGAAAAAATGTTGTATGTGATTTATGATGAAAGAAAAAGGGAGGTCACATATGACAAGAGGAAAAATACTATTTATCAAGGACAACGGAGAAATATCTTGCACTACAGAATTTAATGGGGATATGTATCCATCTGGAAATGGGGGAGAGGTATTAGAACGATTCGAAGAAGGGTATTTTTCAGATTTTATAAAATTTAAGAGATTTGTAGAAAACTTCAATAGGCGTAATTATGGATATGAGGAGGAATTGATTCAGAATTTGTATCCATCAGACCACATTATTAATATTCGAGATAATTTTACAGATTATCTTTATATCATTAATGAAACAAAAGAACAATGGACAATTGTTGATAAAGATGAGAATTCTTCCACCTTACCTAAGCATTCATTGGCAGTTGTATATTTTAAAGAAGTGGAGAGGATTATTCATAGAACACCTCAGCAAAACAAGAATAATGAGCAGAGAAAATTATCTAAGGAAGAATTCTGTTCAATTCTGGAAAGATTAAAGGAAGCCAAGGATCTTGTCGATAAAGTAGACGATTTATTTAATAAAAGTCGGGAAAATATTGAGAATGATTTTGTAAATGGCGCTTCATTGCAAATATCTCATGAAAGTACAGTTGTTAAACTTTTAAAATTCATCATGAATGACCAGGACGATTTGATAGGCTATTTTATATATGAACTTGACTATGGACGGAAATATGAAGCGGGGATGATTCAAGATGAAAACGGAATGGACATTGATATAAGCAGTAGCGAGAAAGTGTATGATTATATTTGCAAGCAAGGTGATACGACTATTAATAGGTAACAAAGGGGTTAGCTCATTATGAGTAATGTAGATGAAGGCAAGTATATAGCAGCATTTCACCCTGGCTATTATATAGCGGATATTATTGCAGATATGGGAATAACCCAGGTTGAATTTGCAACAAGAATGGGGATAACAGTAAAGACGTTAAGGCAGTTGATTAACGGACAGGTTGGTATATCAAATGATTTAGCAAAGAAGCTTTCTGCCATGATGGGAACAAGCGTAGAAGTATGGCTTAATTTGCAGAATGCTTATGAAAAAAGCTGATTGAATCAGGCATCTCTTAGGAAGTGCTTTTCCTTACTTTGAAGGAACAATTATAAAAATTATTGTAAGCTTTTACTTGTAAAGTGTTCGGATTTAAGCGGCGGTAGTTACATCGACTGCTGTCATGTCGTTTTTTAATTCGGTAGATGAAAGACATATTTGTTGGGAGGAAGAATGAAAGAAACAAAGGAATTGCTTACTACGAATGATATTCGTAGTAAGGTGTACATAATTCGCGGACAGCAGGTAATGTTAGATAAAGATTTAGCAGAACTTTATGGGTATGAAGTTAAACGATTAAATGAGCAAGTGAAGCGAAATATTAGCAGATTTCCAGAGGATTTTATGTTTCAACTGAATAAAGAAGAAATACCAGTGGAATTTTTAAAGTCGCAATTTGCGACTTTGAACGAAAAGAGTAATAGGCAGGGATCCAATATTAAAAAGATGCCGTTTGCGTTTACGGAGCAAGGTATCTATATGCTTGCTACGGTACTTCGCGGAGAATTAGCTGAACAACAAAGTATTTTTATTATGCGTACCTTTAGAGAAATGCGGCATTATATTAAACAGAATCAGCAATTTGTAACAAGGTCAGAAATGGAATTATTATCATCAAAAGTTACTGAAATATCGGTTCAGACGATGGGGTTAATAGATAAACAAAAACAAACTGATCAAAAGGTTGATTTGATTCAAAAAAATGTTGCACAGCTAAGTGAAAATTTTATTTCAGAAAAAGATGTCAAAAATTTTGTTATTTGTAAAGGTCAGAAGTTAGAAGCTGACATTGCTTACATAGAAATTTATCAGCAAGCAAAGAAATCAATCTATGTTGTGGATGATTATATGAATGCCAAGTCATTACAACATCTTTCACAGAAAGCTGATGATGTGGAGGTCGTTTTATTCACAGAGAACGGAGAAGGTGTATCATTGTGGAGCATCCAGTAAAGATGCTGGAAAGAAATTATGTGCCATTAATCAGATTACAGAGACAGCAATCATTCATCCGGTAATAGATAGATTACTTTCGTTACCGGATAAACAGATATAATTTAGGTTCGATTTTTTCAATTGCAAGATCATCCCTCAATCTGATTTAGCAAAGTTTTTGTAAAAAACTATTGACTCCTACGCTACGTAATGGCTTAGAGTATGCTTATCGAGAGGGGGAAACGCCGATGATGACAGTGAATGAGGTAAGTAAAATAACAGGAGTGAGTATACGTACTTTGCAATATTATGACACTATTGGACTTTTAAAACCAGTTGAATATACCGCATCAGGATACAGACTGTATGACGATACATCTTTAGAAAGGTTACAGCAAATTTTACTGTTCAGGGAACTGGAATTTCCACTTAAGGAGATTAAAGGTATCATAGATGCACCTAATTTTGACAGAAACAGAGCATTAGAACAGCAAATCGAATTGCTTACTATGAAAAAAGAACATCTGGAAAATCTTATTAATCTTGCTCGGGGAATAAAAGGAATAGGGACGAAATATATGGATTTTAAAGCTTTTGATACAAGAAAGATAGATGAGTATTCTAAACGTGCAAAAGAACTGTGGGGACAGACGCCTGAGTACAAAGAGTACGAAGAGAAAACAAAGAACTGGACAAAAGATGATGAAGAAGCAATTGCGAATGAGTTTATGAAAATATTTGTTGAGTTTGGTCAGATGAAGGAGATGAATCCATCCGATAGGCAGGTTCAGGCACAGGTTAAAAAACTTCAGGATTATATTACAGAGCATTTTTATACATGCTCAGTTAAAATTCTGCAGGGACTTGGAAGAATGTATGCTGGTGGAGGAGAGCTTACTGAAAATATTGATACTGCAGGTGGAACAGGGACTGCGGAATTTGCAAGTAAAGCTATTGATATATTTGCAATGAATAACTAAGGTCATAGATGATTTATGTCAGTTCCACCGATTCAAAAACCGGAAATCCAACAGAGTTCGTGTTGACTAATTTGTATAGTAGATGATAAAATTAATCTATAAAATTACTGTATCTGATTCACACATCTGCAAAACATTTGGTGAAAAAGACATAACAGCAATTTATTGAATCGACTTTAATACAAATAAACAAGAAAACTCTGACGGCAAGGAGAATCCGAGCGGAAATAGTTACTAGATAAGAATTTGCGAAACCATTTTTCTGACAAAATGCCAGGAAAGTGGTTTTTTTGTATTTTTGGAACGTTACGTTGAGATTACCTGTCGTACAAAAAAACTTAGGACAGGAATACTTTATGTCGGAGAAAAATTCCGTTGCTAAAGCGAAATGTCGCAAATCTAAAAGTTTGTAGACTGGATTCTATATTAAGCGGAGAAACAACAGGAGGGGCAATATGTTAAAAGTAGCAATATACGGAAAGGGCGGTATCGGAAAG
>NZ_JBQHWS010000056.1:0-23297 GCF_052063845.1 Blautia sp. HCP3S3_D9 | reverse complement strand
AGAATACTATTTATTTTCCCTATTGTCAAGATTATTTTTTATGTTTTCAGTGCTAATTTTTTCGCTCTCAGCAGTAATTTTCTTAATTCTACCGCTGTGTAAACGTCTTATTATTTTTGACTCTTGTACTTCATGCATCGTTGCTACATACAAATAGTCGCCATCTTTGTCTAGTTTTATTCCAATCATAACATTATCTTTATAACGCTTGATTAACTCAAAAGAGCTATTTTTCTTTTCGTTTGGATTAACTCCTGCATAATCTGGATTTTCAATAATATCTGGTATGTAATCAATATATTTTAAGCAATTTTGATATTTGCGTATTTTACTGGATTTTTTGTTACAGTGAAAATGTAATATTGCGAATCATATTCCGGTTAATAAGCTGAGTGCCCTTCTTCGGTGTTTCTACTTTTACCCACTGGCTGTCTGCATCCATAAGTTTTCCCTTAATAGCTCCTACTTCATTAAATAAACTTACAACACATTCTTTTCCTATATACTGATCTAACATTGAACCACTCATATCTTCATATTCCTTTCCATTATCCTTAATTAATACTATATGATTAACTTCCTGCAATGCATTCATCATAGTTATCATATTCCGATTGTTAATTGCAATCATAGACGCTACATCCATTCATATCCCCCTTTTCCGCATAAAGTAATAAAACAGTTCCAGATATTCTTTCTCTACCTCTTCAAACGGACGTACCTTATAATCTATGGAAATATGCACCTCCGGCTTTTTCTCTGACTGGGGTTCGTTGAGGAGGTAGGTCAGGTCGAACCAGAGCATATCATCATCGATTTCTTTTAGCTGATTTTCTTCCTCCTGTGTCAGTGTACTTCCCAAATATTTCTCATAGATTAGCTTTAACAGAGTTTCTTCCTGTTCTTTGTATCCGATGAGGGTCTTTTTAAATGGTCTGGGTACATCGGATAAGTAACATTCACTGGCATCGTGGAGAAGACAGGCGAATGCGATGCAATCAGAATAGCCTCTTGCCATGGCTTCTCTGGCGCAGTTGATGCAGTGCTGGCCCACGGAGAAGAATGTCTGTACCTGTCCATTGCCGCGGCAGATCAGGGAAAGGGCGTGTGCAATATCCTCGATGCAGATCAGTTCCGGATCTGGATGTACCGGGTCGATGTGTCTACCTGTGTAAGTGGTGATACAGTCACTCATAACGGTCTCCTCCTGTTTTCTCGTGTGATCGGCAGACCCAGTGGGAGAAAAATTCCCTCTTCATCTTCTTCCTCAGGGGAATTCTGGATGATCACATTTCGGATATTCTGCATTCGTTCGTCCAGTGCAGCGCTCTGTCTGGCACAGTCAGAGAGCTCATCTTGGAGGAACTTTACCTGATCCGGGGAAATATTTTTCTTATATCTCATTTTATGTTCGAGACTTGCCCAGAAGTCCATGGCTATGGTACGAAGCTGTACCTCTACAGTTACCAGCTTTTTGGTATTCTGCAGAAAGATTGGAACCTGTACGATCAGATGGAGGCTTCTATATCCGCTTGGTTTCGGATTCTGAATATAATCTTTCTTCTCAATCAGGGTGATATCATCCTGTTTCAAAAAGCTTTCAGCAATCTCGTAAATATCATCCGGAAAAGAACAGATGACACGAACACCTGCAATGTCTGTAATATTTTTCTCTATGGAGTCCAGAGTCAGAGGAATGTCTTTCTTACGGATTTTTCTTAGCAGACTGTCATAAGATTTTACTCTGGTCTTAATGCTCTCGATTGGATTCTTATCATACTGGAGTGAATATTCCTGATTCAGGACCTTAAACTTTGTCTCAATCTCCATGAGCGCACATTTATAGTAAGACATCAGCAGATCCATCGGCTTCTTATTCTTTTCAAGCATTTCGAGAAATTCGTCAGAAAGCAAACTGTTTCGTACAAATTCATCCCGTTTTCTCTCAATCAGATTTCGTCCCTGTTCTCTTAAATCTTTTAATTCTTCTATGTTTCTCATATTTTTATCATCCTTACTAATATATATTTTCCAGACACATATATCAATCTGCCTGACTTTTTTCATAATATACCTGCTAAAATGACAGATTCTATAATTATTTTACCATAGAACTGATCATTATGGACGAATAAACCTATTAAAAATTCATAAAATATCAGAAGTTTCCAAGCATAGCTCATTACTTCTCGCGATTGATACAGGACACTTACGTGATTCAGTAAAAAACCGGATGCAGAAAAATCCACATCCGGTATCTTATCTATATTGAAATATCAATTTTTAACTGTTAATATTCTGAAGCAGAGAATTCATCTCTTCATACAGAAGTTCCTTAGTAGAAGCACCCATCACAATCGACACAAATGGTTTTCCATATGCATTCTGTGTAAGGATTGCCAGACAGTTGCCTGCAGATGCAGTTGTTCCTGTCTTTCCGCCAAGGATTGTAACATCCTTAGGTGCTGCTGCCTCTCCTGTAAGGTAATGGTCTGTCGCAGTAAGAGTTGTACTGTGTTCTGTTCCGTCTGCCCCATTATAGGTTACTGTGTAAGATGGCATTTCCGTGATCTCAGTAAATTCAGGATAAGTAAATGCCTCATTCAGCATCAGATAAATGTCATACGGAGTTGTATAGTGGTTCTCGTCCTGCAGACCATGAGGATTTGTAAAGTGTGTACCTGTACATCCAAGCTGCGCCGCATAACTGTTCATCATCTGTACAAAGTTCTCCGTACTTCCACCTACATATTCAGCGATTGCTGAAGCAGCATCATTTCCTGAATATACCAGCAGGCAATGGAGAAGCTGATCCAGTGTAACCTGATCACCTGCCACAAATCCACAAACCTGTGATCCCTCTTCCAGAGTAACATTATCCTGCGTGATCGTCACAACATCATCCAGTTTTCCACTCCTTAATGCAAGCATTGCTGTCATAATCTTCGTGATACTTGCCGGATATACCTTATCATAAATTCCATTTGCATACAGAACTTTATGATTGCTTAAACTGAATAAGAGACCTTTCTGTCCATCTTCTAATGCAGCATTCTTGATACGGTCAACATTTCCTTTGGAAGAAACACATAGCTTTTGTGCAAAAGACTGTGTTCTCATATTTTCTTTTGATGCAAGTGAATTTGTAAATACTTCCGAAGAATCAAACGCTTTCTCCGGAACGCCAAAGTAATTTCCCCTTAGAACATTCCATCCATAAAATGCACCACCACAGACCAGCAACAGTACAAATAAACCAACCAAAGTTCCAAAGACACGTTTTAACCGTTGTCTTTTTTTCTGATATTTCGCACGTTGTAAAGCTTTATGTTCTTCTGTCTGTCTGGATGGCATCTGTGATTTTGGAAGTTTTACTGTATGGACTGGTCTGGCACTTTTTGCCAGAGCAGTTCTGCTTTCTTCCATATTTTTGTAAGGAACAGCAGATTTATAAGGGGTAGCAGATTTTCTCCCGGACGATCTGCCGGAAGACTCCTTTCCTGTTCTCATAAGTAATCCTCTCTTCTGTCAATCTCTTTCTGTACGATTTCTTTGTTATATGTGCTGCTCTGCAGTCCTACATTGATCACAAGTCCCATACCAATATACAGACTTACAAGTGATGTAAGACCATAACTTACAAATGGAAGCGGTGTTCCTGTATTCGGTGCAAGCCCTGTTGCAACACAGATATTAATAAAACTCTGCAATGCAACCAGACCGGCCATTCCACAACATAAGATCTTACCTGATAAATCTTTGGCACGAAGACTCATACGAATACATTCAAATGAAATCGCCAGAAGCAGCAGTACGATCACTACGCATCCTATGAAACCATATTCCTCACCTGCAACAGCGAAAATAAAGTCCGTCTGGTTTTCTGATACAAAGTTACCATCATTTACAGATGTTGTACTTTCATCACCGCTCAGTTTCTTTCCAACCAACTCACCTGATGCGATAGCTGTTTTCGAGTTATTCTGCTGTTCAATATCATCTGAATATTCTTCATTCTCAGGATACAGAAAAGACATAATACGATCTCTCTGGTAATCTTTGATCAGTTTCTGATCCGGCTGCACAACAATTGACAAAAAGATGATAAGCAGCGGAACTGCAATAAGCAGCGCACCGCCAATGATCTTATAGCTTAGTCCTGCAATATAGATCATGACACAGAAAATGATAATCACCGTAATTGTATTCTTCAGGTCAGGCTGATTCAGGATCAGAACTAAAGGCACTGCCAGTAGAACTGCTGATAAAGCCAGTGTTTTTAACGTGTTCAGTGTCTCTTCATGGTCCATAAAAAACTTTGCAAAGAAAACGATCAATATAATCTTTGACAGCTCTGTAGGCTGAAATCGGAAAGATCCGATACCGATCCATCTGGCAGCACCATTGGCACTGTCACCTGCGATACGTACAACAAGCAGCATAACAATATTAAAACCATACATGATCCACTGGAAATTCATGATCCATGAATAATCCATCAGTGAAAGGATCAACATGATGATCAGTCCAAGTACCACACCGGCGAACTGTTTTGATTTCAGGTCTGAAGCTGCAGTACCTACTAACGTAACTCCAATCAGACTGATAGCAAGCAGGAACACGATCAGTCTGAAATTATAAAATCTTAATTTGTATTGCTTTAACATAATTTATCTGTCCTTTTTATTCAGAACAGGGATATACGCATGGAGCACTGCCGGTTCCTGCGAAATCTGAATCTTTACCTGTTCTTCATCAATGGTAAGGTATTTTTTTACGGTATGTATCATATCATTCCGCAACATTTTCATCATCTGTGGAGAGCAGTCGATGCGCTCTGAGATCAGCAGGAGTTTCATTCGTTCTCTTGCATATCCGGCAGAACGCTTCTTTTCCTTAAAAAACGCTTTCACACAGATTCCCTCCTTACATAACAAACTACATAAACTGATTCAGCAGACAAAAAGTATGGAACCATTTCCCCATTACTTTTTAAAAATGCTGCTTAATTTACGGAAGAACCCCTGTTTTCTGTTGATATCCACAAATGGGATATCCTCTCCGAGGATACGTTTACAAATATTCATATATTCTTCCTCTGCCTGAGAAGCTTTCCCGGACAACGGTTCTCCCTGATTGGTTGCGATCACAATCTGCTCATCATCCAAAATTGTTCCGATCAGATCAACGGCAAGAATTTCTGTCACATCATCTACAGACATCATATCCCCCCGTGCGATCATATCCGGACGCAGACGGTTGATGATCAGACGGATATCGCGGATCTCATTTGCTTCCAGAAGTCCGATGATCCGGTCTGCATCTCTGATTGCGGATACCTCAGGAGTAGTCACAACCAGAGCTTTATCAGCACCTGCAATGGCATTCTTAAATCCCTGTTCAATCCCCGCCGGGCAGTCCAGAAGAATATAGTCAAACTGTTCTCTCAGATCATCCGTAAGTTTGATCATCTGTTCCGGAGAAACTGCTGATTTATCTTTAGTCTGTGCAGATGGCAGCAGACATAATTCCGGATGACGCTTGTCCTTGATCAGTGCCTGCCTCAGGCGGCAGCTTCCATTGATCACATCCACCAGATTATAAACAATTCTGTTCTCCAGTCCCAGGACAACATCCAGGTTTCTTAGTCCTATATCTGTATCTACCACAACGACTTTCTTGCCAAGCATAGCCAAGCCTGTCCCGATATTGGCGACAGTGGTGGTTTTTCCCACTCCGCCTTTTCCGGAAGTAATTACAATCACTTCACTCATAGTTACATTCCTCCTGAAAAATTTTCCACACTCCTGGTATTCTCCTGCAAACAGTAATTTTTAGTCATTAGAAGTATCACTGGTATCACTTGCTGCAACTCCTGTAAGAATAGACTTTTCATCTGCCAGTTCAAAGATATATTTAAAAATATCATCAGCTGCCAGACACGCATTACCTGAACTGTAACCATTTTCAATACGTACTGCGATCGCATACTGTGGAGAAGAAGCAGGCGCATATCCGATAAACATACCATGGTTCGGATGATAAACATTTACCTCACCTGTACCGGTTTTACCTGCTACATCTACCCCTAATCCGTTAAACTGATTATGAGTCTGTACTACCCGGTACATTCCATCATGAATATCGTCCCATACATTCTGTGACACATCAACCGTATTGATAATGTTTGGTTCATACTCCTTGAGCACCTCGCCTTTGGAATTTGTCTGTCTGTCAAGTAATGTCAGATCATAAACATTTCCGCTGGTCGCAATAGCTGTTGCATAGCGTGCAAGCTGGCTGGTTGTATAAGCATTTGTACCCTGTCCGATATAAGACGGAACTGCATAAGAATTGGAAACCTGAGGGGAAGATTCCGTAATCTCAATTCCTGTTTTCTTATCGAGTCCAATCTCAGAAGCATATTTCTGCAGCACACTCAGACTGCGGTTCTCAGAGAAGTTTCCATCTGCATCCTGTCCAAGTTTAAAACCTACCATATTAAAATAAACGTTACAGGACTGTTCAATGGCTTCCCTTATTTCAATATCTCCATGTCCCTGCTTATTCCAGCAGTTGATCGGCGGAGTCACAAGATCAAATGAACCCGTACAGTTAATATAAGTACCATCATCGATCACACCCTCAGCCATACCCGCAATCGTAGAAAGGATCTTAAATGTAGAACCAGGTGCCGCTGTCTGCTGAGTTGCCTTATTATAAAACGGGCTGGACTGATCCAGAGATAATTTTGCATAATATGCTGTATCCATATCATTTACCAGACGATTGTTATCGTATCCCGGATAAGAAACACATGCCAGAACATCTCCTGTATTTACGTCAGTGATAACTGCCGACGCTGAGCACGGTTCCAGTGCCAGCTGAGCAGGTTCAATTTCCAGTGTATAAATCTTATTCACCATAAAATCGTATGCTGTCATTGAGCCAGAAGCCAGTGCTTCATAAGTGTCATCATCTTTTGATAAAACACCCTGATCGTACAGCACCAGACAGAGATCCCTTCCTGAAATGGTATCTTCCTGAAGCATATATTTATACAGAATCTTTGAAAAACTGTTATCCGTCTTCAGATAATCGATCAGATAATTGGTAAGTGCTTCATATACTTCATTGGAATCCAGATAATCACCCTCTGTAGAAAACCGGGAAATATCAATCCAGTTCTGGCCTGCTGCATAGGTCAGATAATCTTTCAGGCTGATATCTTTATCTGTTGTCCACTTCTGATAAATGCTGTCAGACGTATCAATCGCATTTTTCGAAATAATTCCAAGTGTATCTCTCAGAAGATCATCACAGATATAAGTCAGATATTCCTGGATCTGTTCATCTTCATCTTTTACAGCAGGAGGATTCTCCCCTGTAAGTCTGTTAGTTATTGTATCAAAAACCTGTTGCTGCTTTTGTTGAAATTTGGCATATAAATTTTTTTCTGTATCAGAAGCACCCTCTTCACTGAATTTACTGATATCAATGACACTGTTCGACACCAGCGCATTATATACGTCATAAATAGGTATCTTAATCTGCGCAGCATCATTCACACTATAATCATATGTTTTTGTTGCTTCTATTTTGGATAAAAGAATACCGGCAACTCTCTGCTTAAGTATCTGATAAATTGCAGACTGCCAGCTGCTGTCTATAGTCAGATAAGTATCATTACCTGCAACCGGTTCTATTCTTGTGTCACTGTCGATCTTAAGCACTTTGCCAAGATTATCAACAGTAACAGTCTCTTCACCGTCAGTTCCCTGCAGAGAAGTTTCCATGTATTTCTCAATACCTGTTTTTCCGACAATCGCATCATTGGAATAGTCCGGATTCTTTTTTCTCAGCTCTTCCAGTTCTTCTGCAGAAGCCTGTCCTGTATATCCAAGGATCGGTCCCATACTCGGGTCATCAATATATTTACGGACAGAGTCCTCTACAATATCAATTCCCTGAAGTTCTGCCTGATTTTCCTGAAGTGCAGCTACCGATTTCTCGCTTACATTTGTCGCGATCGTAACGGCCATATATTTCTTAAAACTGTTTGTACTCAATGCATAACGGATTTTGGCAAGATCAAGAATATCCTGTTTGGACAAACTCTCCGGCAGACCGTGAGATTCCAGTTCTTCTTTCGTATAAGCATTATCTCCGTAGAGAACGATAGAAAATCCCTTACTTCCACTCATATATTCGATCATCTCATCAGCAGTAGCATTCTTCTGCTTTGTTGTCAGATTATCGATCATTGCTTCGCCGTAAATATCTGCCTTGAAACGATTCAGAGTAAATCCTTCATCTACATCAAATGCATAATTCCCATTGTCATCTACAACAATATGAAAGCGGACATTTATCGAATCCCCATTTGACTGGAGGATCTTAAGTACCCGGTAAGCAACCCCGTTTAGTGTAAGATTCTTCTCTCTTGTGGAATCATAGGTTCCGTTATCTTCCAGTGTTACAGAATAAGCCAGCACATTCGTTGCCAGCTCTTCCCCGTTTCTGTCATAAATATTACCACGCGTGCTTTTGATCACACGTTTCTTCGTTGTTCTTGATTCGAATTTACTGATATAATCCTGCCCCTGAATGATCTGCAGTTCAAATAACTGTCTCACCAGTGTTGCAGACATAAATACAAAAACAAGTACCAGCACTGTGGTACGCTTGATCCGTATCTTCTTAAAAAATCTCTTTATTTTAGTACCCAAATAGACTCACTTTCTTTCCTTGATGGATTATTCATGAAATGATAGTTGATATAATGAAATACACGATAAACGATCAGTATAAGGATCACTGTGTAAAAAATCTCAGGCAAAATGATCCTGTACAGATAAGTTCCCAGACCTAAACGGCCTCGCAGCAGAAACTGCAATGCATAAACAGAAAGTCCATACAGCAGGTCTCCGATACCGGCCAGCATTACCGGAACCTTGAGGTCATCGTCATAGCAGATCCTGTGTGCATATCCGCTTAAAAATCCGATATACATATAAATCAGTGCATAAAATCCAAATACAGATCCGTAAAACATATCTACCAGAAATCCACAGAAAAATCCTGTCCACATTCCACTCTTTCTGCCCCGCATCAGTCCCATGGATACACACAGGATCAAAATAAGATTCGGTGTAATAGAACCGATAGAGATCACATGCATAACTGTACACTGAAGCAGAAAGCTTATCACGATCATCAGAAATAATGTTATCTTACTCTTCATCCGCAGTCTCCTCCTGAGATGCAGCTGCCTGTGCACCCTCATCAACGATGTCCTGCTTATTTACAGTAATTACAAGCACATCTTTAAGATGCTGGAAATCCACAGGTGTAACGATTGTTCCTGTTTTTGTCAGGTTGTTGCTGTCTTGCTGAACCTCACTGACATATCCGATAAAAATCCCCTCCACATATTTCTCACTGATGTTGGAGGTTACAATACGTTCTCCGACTGTTACTTTATTATCCTGATCATAAAGCTGACTGAAACTTAATTTTCCCTCATCGATCAGCTCAAGGTCACCCTCTACCACACAGTTATCCTGTGTGCTGACTGTCATTGCACTGACATTGCTGCTGTCATCAATAATAGAACGAACTGTTGCCCAGTGAGTTCCAACCTCTGTAACAATGCCAACCAGACCCTTGTCAGCAATTACATTATTATCCACGCGGATCCCATCTGCGGAACCACGGTTGATCATAAAGGTATCATACCAGTTTCCAGGATCCTTGGAAATGATCTCTGCTGCGATCTTTGGATACTCTGTATACTGCTGATCCAGATTATACATCTGCTGTAATCTTACATATTCTGTCTGATCCTGGATCAGTTTATTGTTCTGTTCTGTAAGACTGTCCACCTGTGCTTTCAGATTCTCATTTTCGCTGAGGATATCCTCTTTGTCACGCATACGCTCCTGCATTCCCGTAAGAACTGAACTGATCTTATTAATGCTGTTCTGAAACGGGACAATGATTATCCCTGCCGTATCCTGCAGCGGGGCTGTTGTGATCCCGGAGGCAAATGTGGCAGCAATACAGCTGACGCAGAAGATCGTCATAATGACTAAAAGGTGTTTGCTTTTTAATTTAATCTTAAAACGTACTTTCTTTTTCAGGTTTTTCATTGATGCACCCCTAAAAATTATAGTTTTCTCTGCGTAACCGGTACTGCCCACTTACGCAGATCTTTATCTCTGATGATTTTTTCAAGGCCTGTAACTGCCGATGTTTCATAAAGATCCGACAGGTTAAAGGTAAATCCAGTATAACTGGCAAGGTATTGATCTATATACGGCAGTCTGGTACTGCCTCCGGTTATGTAGATGCCCTGCTTTGCAATATGATAGGAAATCTGCGGAGGGATTCGTTCCAGAAAAGTTTTCATCTCTGCAGCAATCTCGTTCAGGCAGTTCATGATCCCATCGTTTACTACATAAGAAGAAATGACCTCTTCTCTTGGAAGTCCTGAAATACAGTCTATCCCGACTACCTTTCGCACACCTTTTTTCTGATCGCTGAGACGTCCCATTACCACCTTGAGTCTCTTGGCAGTTCTTGTTCCTATCTGGAGATTGTACCGCTTGCGGATCTCACTGCAGATGGACTCATTCATTTGTCTGCCACCTAATGGTATCTTCTTGCTGATAATGATCTTTCCTCCAGTGATGATCGATACTTCTGTGCTCTGAGCACCGATATTCACGATCATGTTTCCCTCTGGATCCTCCAGGTTCACGCCCATGGCAAGTGCATCTGCAATGGGTGCCTCTACCATGAATACACGGTTTTTCTTTAACCAGTGGCCGTTTGCCACATGAAAATACGCCCGTTTCTCAACAGCAGTCATATCCAGCGGAACTGTAAAGTACATCACTGCCCCAATCCCGAGGATATGGTCAATCTTGCGTATCATGCTGTAAAGAACAATTTCCTGAAGTTCCAGGTTCGCGATCATACCAAATATCATAGGTGTTGTAACTGTAATATCTGTTGGTGATTTCTCAAACATTTCGTACGCTTCATTTCCCATGGCAATGATCTTGCGTCCTTTGGATGCGATCATATTCTTCTCTATATAAGTTTTGTTCCTAAAAAAAGAATAGACCTTTACGGAACTGCTCCCCAAATCTATTCCATATGTTTTTTCAAACAGCATATATCTGCCCCTTTATCATAACTGTTCACAGGATGTCCTGCCTGCAGGCAATAGCCCTTATCCTGTACATGTATCCCACAACCCCTCTTCTCTGAAGCTACAGTATCTCTGATCCCCGATCACGATATGGTCAAGAAGATGGATGCCCAGTAATTCCCCTGCCTGATAAATCCTTGTTGTGATCTGCATATCATCCGGGCTTGGTGTGGGATCACCGCTTGGATGATTGTGTATCAGGATCAGGCTGACTGCATGACGGCGTAATGCTTCCATATAGATTTCTCTGGGTGTCACCATAGAACCTGTGGCCGTTCCTCTTGTGAGGACTTTATCTCCCAGGAAATGTCCTTTTACATCGGACATCATGCAGATCACAAGCTCCTGTTCTTCATGGCGGAGCTCTTCCATATAATAAGCAGCTATGGAAGCCGGATTGTTCATGACCAGCTGCGGTCTGGCAGCAGTTCTTGCAATCCGCTTGGAAAGTTCTCCAATACATTTGAGCTGGACTGCCTTTACCTGGCCAATGCCGTGTATCTTCATCAAATCCTGTACAGATACATGCATCAGACCCATAAGACCTGAATAGGAATATACTTCCATAAACTTCAGAATCTCCTGTGCAAGTGCCAGTGAATTCTTTCCCTGAGTACCACTGCGCAGGATCACTGACAGCAATTCACTGTCACTTAATGCTTCTGCTCCCTGAGCGAAACATTTCTCATAAGGCCGCTGTTCTTCCGGTAACTGCTTCATAATATTAGTTGTATGATTCATATGTCTGCCTGCTGCTCTCTAAAGCTTTCGGGCAAATTGCAAATTATATTCTAGCATAAAAGAGGAGAGATGTACACTCTCCTCCAGAATTTTTATGTGAAGTTTATGTGTGTTGCTGTGTACATACTGCCATCCCGCCAAATGTTTCTGTAATCTTCGATTACAAAAATATCAGAACATATAGCACGGATTGTCACTGTTCACTCTGCGCTCAGTAATATACTATATAATACAGCAAATATAAATATCCCTGTAAAAGTACAAGGAGTATCATTTACTTCGCATGCCTAATTCATATGAAATATTTTACTTTACAACGGCATATTTCCTGCATACAGTCTCGGCAACTTTAATTCCATCCATAGCTGCACTGGTGATTCCGCCTGCGTATCCTGCTCCCTCACCGCATGGGTAGATTCCCTCAATGTTTGCCACCAGTTCCTGGTCGCGCACGATTCTTACAGGTGAGGAGGTACGGCTTTCGATACCGCTGAGCAGTGCATCCTCTCTGTCAAATCCTCTGATTCGTTTTCCAAAAGATTTCACGCCTTCTTCAATGGAATCACCTACTGGTTTCGGCAGAATAAAACGGACATTTGTCAGTGTATATTCGCCTTTCATACATGGTGTTACTTCACCAAATGCCTCACTTGCCTGATTCTGGCAGAAATCGCCGAATAACTGCACCGGGATCTTTCCGTTTCCAAGTTCCCATGCTTTCTTTTCCAGATCACGCTGGAACGCTACGCCGCTGAGTGGTCCCTCACCCGGAAAATCCTCTGGTGTGACAGTTACGATCATAGCGCTGTTTGCATTTCTGGAATCACGGGCCTGATAGCTCATTCCATTAACTGCCAGACGCCCAGGTTCTGAAGATGCATTTACCACGTATCCTCCCGGACACATACAGAATGAATAAACACCTCTGCCGTTTTCACATTTGTGTGTTACTTTATAGCTGGCAGCGCCAAGTAATTCATTCTCTGGCTCTCCGTAAAGATCCATGTTAATCATTTCCTGCGGATGTTCGATACGAAGTCCTACAGCAAATGACTTCGGCTCCATGTAAACGCCGCGTTTCTGGAGCATTTCAAAAGTATCTCTTGCACTGTGTCCAAGCGCAAGTACGCATACCTCTGCCGGAATTCTTTCACTATTGTTGATCTCAACTTCTTTTAACGCATCATTCTCGAAGATAAGATCTGTCACTTTGGAGCGGAAGCAGAATTTTCCACCCATATCTTCGATCTCATGGCGCATTCTCTCAACAATGCCTACCAGGACATCCGTTCCAAGATGAGGTTTCTGCTGATAAACGATTTCCTCCGGAGCTCCTGCAGCAACAAAACGCTTCAGTACCTCATGGTTACGTCCGTAAGGATCCTTGACCAGAGTATTCAGCTTTCCATCGGAAAAAGTACCTGCTCCTCCCTCACCGAACTGCACATTGGATTCCGGATCCAGGACTCCGTTCTTCCAGAAATTCTCTACGGTTTTCTGGCGCTTATCTGCTTCTTCACCTCTCTCAAGAATTACCGGGCAGTATCCTGCTTTTGCGAGATACCATCCGCAGAAAAGTCCTGCCGGGCCGCTTCCGACGATCACCGGTGGATGAACCAGCGGGGTCTCGCCTGGCTGTGGGAACTGGTATATTTTTTCTTTAGTTAACGTAATATTGTTATTGTTAACTTTTTTGACAATTTTCTGTTCATCTTTGATTTTTACATCTACTGTGTATACAAAAATCTTGTCATTTTTATGTCTGCAGTCCAGGGACTGCTTCTTTATTTCATAAGTGAAGCTGCTTCCGGGATTTTTTAAAGTCTTTGCAATCTTTTTCTCAAGCTGTGCATGTGTATGTGTGATCGGAAGCTTAAGCTGTGAAATTCGAATCATGTTCTGTCCTCCTTTGCAGCATGGATGCCTGCTGCTGCACCGCTGCTCCATGCCCACTGCAGATTGTATCCGCCGCATGTACCGTCAATATCGAGAAGTTCCCCTGCGAAATACAGATTTCTGCAAAGTTTCGATTCCATCGTATGTGTATTTACCTGACTGGTATCCACACCTCCAGAACACACCTGTGCCTGAGAAAAGGACATTCCGTCCTGCACTTCCAGCGGAAATTCTTTTATTGCAGACAGCAGATGTTTCTGGGAAGTGAGAACCTTACTCAGTTTCTCAGGGAAAAGACCGACAAGAAGTTCTTTTTCGTTCTTATACGGACATGCTTTCTTTCTTGCATGTAATAATTCACGGGTTTCTTCTTCCGTTAATTCTGGCAGGAAATCCACACGAAGTTCGGCTTTTTTCCCCTCATGTACTGCGCGGATCGCATAGGTACTGATCTGAAATACAGGAATTCCGGATATGCCGCACTCTGTAAGCTGCAGTTCACCCCGCTCAGATTTGTGGAATTTCCCATTTATAAATAAGGAAACCTTTCCCTCTGTACGCACACCTGCCCATGTTTTAAAAGCAGGACCTTTGCATTTCAATGCGGTAAGTGCCGGGTAGACTGGAATAATACGGTGTCCCATTTTTTTTGCCAGTTCATAACCACTGCCGTCTGAACCGGAAATGGAAGATGCCTTGGAACCATTGGCAAGTATGAGCGCATCTGCTTCGTAGTGCCATCCCTTAGTCAATACCTGAAATTTTTTGCCATTCTTTGCAGTTTCTATAGCAGTGACCTGTTCATTTGTCTTTATTTTTACACCCAGATGGGAAGCTTCCATGCACAACACATCCACAACGCTCTGTGCCTGATTGCTTCGCGGATAGAGATATCCGTTTCTGTCCAGTGGAAAGATTCCAAGCTCTTTGAAGAACTCCACCGTATCTTTGACGGAAAACTGCGCAAATGCATCTTTTACAAATTCCGGATGTGTACCTCTGTATGCATCTTCCGGCATCACAAGATTGGAAAAATTACATTTCCCGTTTCCTGTTGCGCAGATTTTCTTTCCCGGTTTCTCATTTTGTTCCAGAACAGTGACTGCTGCCCCGTTCCTGGCTGCTATGATCGCTGCCATCATTCCTGAAGCACCGGCACCTGTGATCACTACCTGCCTTTTCTTCATAATCCACCCTCAACTCAATCATTGTTATTTTAAAGTCACAAGACCCTTATCTACCATTTTCTGCAGGGACATCAGTACGCCAAGTTTTGCGTGTTCCCAGGTAAGTCCGCCCTGGAAGTATACTGCATATGGCGGTTTCATCGGGCCGTCTGCGGAAAGCTCGATGGAAGAGCCCTGTACAAATGCTCCTGCTGCCATGATTACCTGGCTGTCATATCCCGGCATGTCCCATGGTTCCGGATCCACATAGCTGTCAACCGGTGCTGCTGCCTGGATTCCTTTACAGAATGCAATCAGTCCCTCCGGTGTACCAAGGCTTACTGCCTGAATGATATCCTGACGGTCTTCAGTCGAATTCGGGATTACAGGGAAGCCTAATTTCTCATAAATATTTGCTGCAAATACGGCACCTTTTAGCGCTCCTTTGGTAACCATCGGTGCAAGGAAAAATCCCTGGAAGAATGAACGGTTTACTCCGAGAGTGGCACCTACTTCACTGCCAAGTCCAGGACAGGTCATTCTGTAGGAAGCGTTCTCTACGCATTCTTTTGTTCCTGCGATATATCCGCCGATCGGTGCCAGTCCGCCGCCCGGGTTCTTGATCAGAGAACCGACAACCATGTCTGCACCTACGTCACTAGGTTCGATCGTGTCTACGAATTCACCGTAGCAGTTGTCTACCATGCAGATCACATCTGGTTTGATGCTTTTAACAAAAGCGATCAGTTCGCCAATCTGCTTTACAGAGAATGACGGACGGGTCTGGTATCCTTTGGAACGCTGGATTTCTACGAGACGAGTTTTCTCATTGATTGCTTTGCGGATGCTGTCATAGTCAAAAGTTCCATCTTCCAGAAGTTCTACCTGACGGTAAGTTACGCCATATTCTGCGAGAGAGCCCTTGGATGGACGGATACCGATGACTTCTTCCAGAGTATCATATGGTTTTCCGGCCGGTGCCAGAAGTTCATCACCTGGACGAAGGTTTCCGAATAAGGCGATTGCCAGTGCGTGAGTTCCGCATGTGATCTGCGGACGTACCAGACATGCTTCTGTGTGGAAAGTATCTGCATAGACTTTCTCAAGGGTTTCACGGCCAATGTCATCATAGCCGTAACCGGATGAGCTGCCGAAGCACTCTGCACTTACTTTGTTCTTTTGCATGGCAAGAAGTACTTTCATCTGATTGTATTCTGCGGTTTTGTCAAATTTCTCAAATCTTTCTTTTAAGGATTCCTCAATTTTATGACCGAAGTCATATACCTCTGAGGAGATTCCGAGCTGTGCGTACATTTCTTTCATAATTGTTTATTCCTCGTTTATTTTATTGATTTTTTATTCTATCATTCTCTATTATTAAATTCTCTTTATGAATTTCCAGGCTGTTTTGTGCTATTTATTCTTGCACTATCTATAATGTAAATATCTAATTTTAGTAATAACTCTCTGATTTACTCAAGTTGTAAATCAGCTATTAGATATGAATATCTGTAGATTCCATTTGTACCTGATTTCAAAAAATCCTGGTCATAGATTATCAGCCCATTTCTTAGAGAATTCTCTTATTCTTACAGATCTCCAGCATTTTCTCAAGGATCAGCTCTTCGTTATAATCAAACTCATCTTTATTCATCCAGATGGTATCTTTCTCCCTGCGGAACCAGGTGAGCTGACGTTTGGCAAAATGTCTGGTATCTCTTTTCAGGATTCTTACGGCTTCTTCCAGCGGATATTCGCCGTCCAGATACGCAAGGATCTCTTTATATCCAAGTCCCTGCATGGAAACCATTCCCCTGTGGTATCCCATATCTTTTAATTTCTGTACTTCCTCAAGAAGTCCTTCATCCAGCATTTCATCGATGCGGTCATCAATGCGTTTGTAGAGAAGTTCTCTCGGAACATTCAGGACAAAATATGCCAGATTGTACGGGGTTTCGTGTTCTTTCTGCTCCTGATTGTGTGCTGAGATCGGAGAATGATTTTGATGGTAAAATTCCAGCGCACGGATCACACGTTTTACATTGTTTGCGTGGATTTCTTTGGCGCTGACCGGGTCTACCTCCTGCAGCATCTGATGGAGATGTTCATTTCCCTGTTCTGCCGCAAGCTGCTCCAGTTCCTGACGGTAGCCGTCTTCCTGTTCTGCCTGAGTGAAATCAATATCCTTCGTGATCGCCTGTATATAGAATCCGGTTCCACCTACCAGGATTGGGATTTTTCCTTTGGCATAGATTTCCTCCATGGCTGCTTTTGCCATCTGCTGGAATTTTACGATATGAAATTCTTCCTCCGGCAGCAGTTTATCTACCAGATAGTGCTTCACTCCCTGCATTTCTTCCGGACGGATCTTGGCTGAACCAATGTCCATATATTTGTAGACCTGCATGGAATCTGCGGAAATGATCTCTCCGTTTACTGCTTTTGCAAGTGCTATGGAGAGATGAGTTTTACCTGCTGCTGTTGGTCCGGTGAGGACGATCAGTGGCTTCTTCATAATATCTCCTTATACAATACGTTTGAATTTCTTTTCCAGTTCTGTTTTTGTCATGGAAATAATGGTTGGTCTTCCGTGAGGACAGTGATATGGATTGTCCAATGTTAAGAGTTCATCGATCAGCATATTTGCTTCCTGCGTGGACATTTGGTGATTGCCTTTTACTGCTGCCTTACACGCCATAGTCGCAAGTCTGGAGGCAAAGATGCCAAGCGGGTCTTTGTCTTTCTCAGAAGCAAGATTGTCCAGCATTTCCAGGAACAATTCTTCTTCGTCTAATCCGTAGAGGTTAGTAGGTACTGCGTTGATACAGTATTCTTTGCCGCCGAACGGTTCAATCTCGAAACCGAAATCTTCGAAGTATTTACGATTTGTTTCGAGGAGAGCTTCTTCCTGAAGATTCAGAGATACAATCAGCGGCGGGCTGAGATACTGGGATTCGATAGTCTGTTCACGGAAGCGTTTTACGAAACGTTCGTAATAGACTTTCTCGTGAGCCGCGTGCTGATCGATAATGAAAAATCTATCTTCGAACTGCACAAGCCAGTAGGTATCGAAAATCTGTCCGATTAGCTGGTGACGGCTGCGGGATTCCGGAGCAAGGAGTTTTTCCTCGAACAGTTCAAGCTGCTGTGGTTTAAACTGACTGACGGTTTCTGCTACATTTGCCGCGTTGCCAGATACTCCTTCGATGTCTCCATTTCCACTTTTTTCTGTTATTCCCGTGGATATCCCAGCTATTTCAGACACCTTACTCTGATTCGACTCTGATGCATATTTATTATTTTCTGCAGATGTGACATTTTCCTGTTCTGCCGCATTCTGCATCGGATTTATCTGATAACTTTCCTCTACAGATGGATTTATATTCTGATCATTGGATGTTTTCTCCTGCTGACTATTATACTGTACTGCTTCTACATCTGTGTTTTTTTCAGATGCCCCGGATGCTGCATCTTTTCTGTCACTTAATGTTCCCTCAAAAAGCTGTTCCTCTGCTTTTGTAAACGGATCTTTTGTCTGATAGATTCTCTGCTCACGGACTGCCTGTTCTGCCATAGTGATCGTTCCGCGCGGAAGTGGAGTATAAGAAGACGTATCAGAAACACGATTAACCGTATTCGCTACCTGAGTGCGATATTCCGGCATTCCGGCACGGCGTTTCATTTCAAATGGTTCCGGTACATCTCCTGGTTTCACTGCTACTGATGATCTTTTTGCGTTTTCTTCTTTTCCAAAAGGAACATTCTGGATCATTTCCCGTGTCGTAAGTGCCTTGCGGACGGTCTCATAAACCGCATCATAGACTTCGGTTCCCCTTGCAAATCGGACTTCCATCTTGCTTGGATGTACATTCACGTCCAGATCATTTCCCTCCATCTGAATATGAAGAGAAACAAACGGAAATTTGTGCTGCATGAGGAATCCTTTATAAGCATCCTCACTTCCCTTGGCAATAATTCGGTTCTTTACAAATCGTCCGTTAATATAATAGTTCTCAAAGGTACGATTACCTCTGGAGATTTCCGGCTTTCCGACAAAGCCCTCGATCTTCATGAAATCATTTTCATAAGATACCTCAAGAAGTGCCTTGGTGATATCTCTTCCATATATATTATAGATCACATCTTTCACACTGTAATTACCGGATGTGTGAAGCTTCACCTGTTTGTTCTGAATATATTTAAAGGAAATCTCCGGGTGGGACAGTGCCAGCTGCTCCATCAGCGTGCTGACATAGTTTCCCTCGGTTGTATCTGATTTCAGGAATTTACTTCTCGCAGGTGTATTATAAAAAAGATTTCTTACCAGAAATGTCGTTCCTTCCGGTGCTCCCATATCCTCTAAGGATTCCTCTACGCCACCATTGATCACATAACGTACACCACTCAATGCAGAGGGAGTCTTCGTGATCAGTTCCACCTGTGCAACTGCAGCAATACTGGACAATGCCTCACCTCGAAAGCCAAGAGAAGCAATGCGTTCCAGATCCTCAACTTTCTCAATTTTACTGGTGGCATGACGCAAAAATGCCAAGGGTACCTGGTCGCGTTCCATACCCCCGCCATTATCTGTAATACGTATCATCTTTTTTCCACCGTCTGTGATCTCCACTGTCACCGCAGTTGCTCCGGCATCAATGGCATTCTCCACAAGCTCCTTCACAATGGAGGACGGACGTTCCACTACCTCACCGGCAGCGATCTTATCTATGGTCTGCTGGTCTAATACTGCAATTTTTCTCAACTTTTATCACCATCTGTTCTTAATCTTGTTCTGCAGGTTATAAAGTGTATTCATTGCCTCGATAGGAGTCATATTTCCCATATCAAGACCTTTGATTTCTTCAATGATGTCGTCATCTTTTACGGTATCAAACAAGGACATCTGTGCCATGTCCATCTGGTCATATACCGGCTTTTTCTTCTTTGGTGCTGTCAAGTCTTTAACTGCTGCCGTGATATCTGCATCACTCAATTCCTCTACCAGTTCTTTGGCACGCTGGATCACGGAATCCGGGACACCTGCCAATTTGGCAACCTGGATACCATAACTCTTGTCTGCACCGCCCTGAACAATCTTACGCAGGAATACGATATCATCGCCCTTTTCCTTGACTGCGATACAGTAGTTATTCACTCCCGGGATTTTGCCTTCCAGTTCGGTAAGCTCGTGGTAATGAGTGGCAAATAAAGTTTTGGCACCGCAGAGTTTGGTGTTGCTGATATGTTCGATCACTGCCCATGCAATTGCAAGACCATCGAATGTACTGGTTCCTCGTCCGATCTCATCAAGGATCAGCAGACTCTTTGAAGTTGCATTTCTTAAAATATTGGCAACCTCTGTCATCTCTACCATAAAAGTACTCTGACCGCTTGCCAAGTCATCGGATGCACCTACACGGGTGAAAATCCTGTCTACGATTCCGATATTTGCTTTCTCAGCAGGAACGAAACTTCCAATCTGTGCCATCAGGACGATCAGTGCAGTCTGTCGCATGTAAGTGGATTTACCTGCCATGTTCGGACCTGTAATAATAGAAACCCGCTTCTTGTTATTATCCAGATATGTATCGTTTGCGATAAACATATCGTTCTCGATCATCTGCTCTACAACCGGATGGCGTCCGTTCTTGATATCGATCACACCTGTTGTATTTGTTTTCGGGCGGACGAAATGATTACGTTCTGCAACCAGCGCAAGGGAAGCAAATACATCCAGTGCAGCTACTGCTTTGGCTGTTTTCTGAATGCGCACAACCTCTTTGCCGACTGTGTCACGTACATTGCAGAATAATTCATATTCCAGAGCATACAGCTTATCCTCAGCACCGAGGATCAGGTCTTCCAGTTCTTTTAACTCCTGAGTAATATAGCGCTCTGCATTGGTAAGGGTCTGTTTACGGATATAATTGTCCGGTACTAGATCTTTAAATGTATTAGTGACTTCCAGAGCATAACCGAATACACGGTTATACTTGATCTTCATAGTTTTGATGCCTGTACGTTCACGCTCTTTTGCTTCCAGCTCGGAAAGCCATTTCTTACCGTCTGTTCTGGAACGGCGGAATTTATCTACATCTTCATTGTATCCCTCTTTGATAATACCTCCGTCTTTCTGGGCAAGTGGCGGGTCTTCTACAATGGCACGTTTGATCAGGTCGGTCACATCTTCCAGAGAATCCATATCTTCATAAATCTTCTGAAGCAGAGGGGTTTTAAGCTCTTTTAATACCTGTTTTATATAAGGAAGCATTTCCAGAGAAGATGCAAACGCGATCAGGTCTCGCGGGTTCGCTGACTTGTAACTGATACGGCTGCTCAGTCGCTCCAGGTCATAGATTGGTCCGAGGTATTCTCTGATCTCATCGCGAAGCATTCCGTTTTTATTCAGTTCTTCCAGTGCTTCGAGACGTTCTTCGATCTCATCTCTGTCGATCAGCGGCTGTTCTACATAACCGCGGAGAGTTCTGGCTCCCATGGCTGTTTTTGTCTTATCCAGTACCCAGAGGAGGGAACCTCGTTTCTGTTTTTCACGCAGAGTTTCTACAAGTTCAAGGTTTCTGCGGCTGGAACTGTCGATGAGCATATATTTCTCTGCTGCATACGGACGGATCGTTGCCATATGAGACAGGGCTGTTTTCTGTGTTTCTTTCAGATAAAGGAACAGCGCACCTGCTGCAATGATACCGCAGTCATAATCTCCGATTCCAAGTCCCTCCAGGGAACCTACATGGAAGTGTTCTTTCAGCGTACGGCGGCATAATTCATCATCGAAATACCAGGAATCCAGTGAAAAGACGCAGATTCCCAGGCGGTTCTGCAGGTCATCCGTATCTATATTTGACATATAGAAAGAATCGTTGCAGATGATCTCTGCAGGTACGAATTTATTGATCTCATCCAGAAGTTTCTGCGGTTTGTCTACTTCTGTGAGGAAGCAGTCACCTGTGGTAATATCTGCAATGGCACATCCAAAGTGTTCTTCGATAGAAACGATTGACATCAGATAGTTGTTCTTTGTCTCATCAAGGGAAGCCGCATCCAAGGTGGTTCCCGGGGTTACAATTCTTACAACTTCACGTTTTACCAGACCTTTGGCTTTCTTCGGGTCCTCTACCTGTTCGCAGATCGCTACTTTATGTCCGCGCTCAATAAGGCGGTTAATATAAGTCTCCGCAGCATGATAAGGGACACCACACATGGGTGCCCTCTCCTCTAATCCACAATCTTTTCCTGTAAGGGTAATCTCCAGTTCCTTGGTAACAAGCAATGCATCATCAAAAAACATCTCATAAAAGTCCCCAAGGCGGTAGAATAAAATGCAGTCTTTATATTGTTCCTTTGTCTTGCAGTATTCCTGCATCATCGGACTCATTGCCATTTATTTGTTTCTCCTATTCTATACAGCTTATTTGCTGGCTTTTCTCTTGTATATATTGTCATTTTGACATCATAAGATTGTAACATGAATAGGGGGAAGTTGCAAGGCGGACTGTGAGGAATTTCTTTCAATAGAAGCAGAAGTTTCCATAAATCAATTATTTTTAACCTGTTCCTTGGTTGGAATTTTATTTTATACAAATTAGTTCTAATTACTTAAACAGTTTTTAACTGCGAAAACGCTTTCAGCAATTCTTTTTCTCCATAGTCCTCAAATTGCACCTTTATCATATCTTCGGTTTCAGAAATTACCTTTCCTCTTCCATATTTAGGATGCTCAACCATCTTTTCTGCTGCCTGCTCCACTTTTCTGTCATTCTGCTCTTTTACAGGTTCTTCCAGGCATTCTTGTTTCTTTGCTTTTATCCTGAATTTATTACACGTTATAAGCGTATTAAAACACGCCGTGGTCACAAGAAAGCCATCATTGCCATCTGTCGTATGATCCTGACCGCTATCTGGCATATACTCACAGATTTAAAACCGTATACTCCTGAAGGTTTTCTTGAATCTCGTCCTGCGAAAGAAGAAAAGATTCTTACCACTTCACAGGCACTTAATCTTCTTAAGTTACGAGGATATGTCATAAAAGATGCTCCTCTTCCAACTTCCTGATTAGGTGTTGCGTTAATATTTAATTTTTAAAACCAGCTAGTTAGGTGGTTTGTTTGCTATGCTCTTCTTTTTGGGGATGCCCTCTACTTTCTTGTTTCAAACTTCCAAACATGCCGGGCGGCATGCTCTCCTTTCGTCGTTCCTGCCTTCCGGCGCAAACAATGCATGAATCCAGCCAGTTTACAGTTTATTCTTTTTCCCTT
>NZ_JBQHWS010000055.1:0-23337 GCF_052063845.1 Blautia sp. HCP3S3_D9 | reverse complement strand
TTGCTAAGTAAACATACCTACTCATTTATCCACCAACAAAATTACGAACAACTCAGTATTTATCAGAGTTTTAAGTGTTTGAGTAGGAAAATAATGAGAAGTTAGCAATAAACAGTTAGCGCCATCATTCACAGCATGTGATTGATGGCGCGTTTTGGTTTGAGTAGGAAAAACATGGGAAGTTAGCAATGATTCTTTTTCTTTCTTCTGGTGATAACTTATTGGCAGGCTCCTTTCGTTCCGTTTTTGGGCGCAGATCATCATAGGCTCCTGTTTCTTTTTTCAGATGGATCCATCTGTAATAAGTGCGTGCATCCACTCCAAGCTCTTTACAGGCCTTAGTTAATGATGATCCCGAAGATACGGCTTCATTGATCAGCATGATTGCTTTTTCGCGGTCTGAGGCGCTGATCATTCGTCCTCGGGATCCCCCCAGATCGCATCGGCTTTTTTTCTCAGAACGAGAAGAGCCGCTGTTTCGGCAAGAGCTTTTTCCTTTCTTGCCAGTTCTTTTTCGAGCTTTTTGCGTTCCTTTTCGGACTCTTTAAGCTCCCTGTTTAACCTGGCTGCCTCTTTGGCAACTCCACCGTTGGCATTCATGCAGGCATCACACCATGCTTTGATCTGCTCAACATAAAGTCCTTTCTTGCGGGCATATTCAGCAAGCTCAGTTTCATTCATGCTTGCTGTTTCAACAACAATTAGAAATTTATCCTGTGTGCTCCAGTTATCCGGGGTTGCCTCTTTGCCGGGAGCTGCGATTCCTTCCGCTCTGGCTTTATTCCGCCAGTTACGAAGAGTCTGTTCTGATATTCCTTCTTCCTTGGATATCTTTGTGATTGATTCGTTGTTCGGAGGAAGCATCCTTCTGAGTAAGGCTTCCTTGAGTTCTGGACTGTAGTTCATGTGAAGACCCCTTCCTGTAATAGATTCTTATATACTACCACAAAAATTTTCAACCTTCACTGACAACTATCCTAACACACAGGGAGACGGTCATATATGTCTTTCTTTACATTCCACAATGTTTCTATTAATACGCGAAGCGTTAACAGGTGCTTTTACTACAGCAGTCTTTACATTCCACAATGTTTCTATTAATACCAAAGTCATATCCTGCGCTGCCTTTTGTTGCTCTTTCTTTACATTCCACAATGTTTCTATTAATACAGAATCGAATTCTTTTTCTATGTGATAATTTACCTCTTTACATTCCACAATGTTTCTATTAATACAAGACCATTGATATATGGCAGCACTGCCGCAACTACCTTTACATTCCACAATGTTTCTATTAATACAGGTTTTCCCAATATATATTTTTCCATTTATTTTATCTTTACATTCCACAATGTTTCTATTAATACAAATCGCATTATCAGAAACATCGAACCCAGACATTTCTTTACATTCCACAATGTTTCTATTAATACACGAGGAAATTAACATTGACTTAACAAGTGAAGAACTTTACATTCCACAATGTTTCTATTAATACCTCATCACCGCCGTCAGTGATTGGCGGGGTTGGGGCTTTACATTCCACAATGTTTCTATTAATACTTTCTACGTTATGATCGCACAGGGGCTGACAGTTCCGCTTTACATTCCACAATGTTTCTATTAATACGGAAGTCACAAATGAACAGTTAACCATTGATTTCCTTACTTTACATTCCACAATGTTTCTATTAATACAACGTAAATAATCAGAATCATCTTTATATAACTCACTTTACATTCCACAATGTTTCTATTAATACGGTATTAGCCCTAACAGGTTCAGAAAAAGAATTTAATCTTTACATTCCACAATGTTTCTATTAATACTTAGAAGTCAACTGCTCTACTTGTTTTCCACACTTCTTTACATTCCACAATGTTTCTATTAATACCAGTGAGAAATGGCCAAAAAGGTGGAATTGCTTCCTTTACATTCCACAATGTTTCTATTAATACCAATCCATATAGTGTTTATGTTTTATATTACTTTTACTTTACATTCCACAATGTTTCTATTAATACGGAGACTATCCGGCTAATACGTCTGATGCTGGCTTTGCTTTACATTCCACAATGTTTCTATTAATACGAACATGTAAAACCGTTCTTTGATTCTATAGCGGACTTTACATTCCACAATGTTTCTATTAATACACTGTAAATGCACCTATTACTCTTTCATCTATGCATACTTTACATTCCACAATGTTTCTATTAATACCACATGACCATCTATACAGAGAATATATGTGCCTGTCTTTACATTCCACAATGTTTCTATTAATACATATCACCTCTTTCGATAAATGTTGTGGTACATGTTTCTTTACATTCCACAATGTTTCTATTAATACAAGCTGATCGGCGGCATCTTCCGTCTGGAGAAAGACCTTTACATTCCACAATGTTTCTATTAATACATGTGCTTCCTGCTTTGTCAATCCATGCTCAATAAGCTTTACATTCCACAATGTTTCTATTAATACTTTAGGCTCCAGTCACATGGTATGCCTCGAAAACATTCCTTTACATTCCACAATGTTTCTATTAATACGATTGATGTAAATACACAATAAAGGAGATTATATTACTTTACATTCCACAATGTTTCTATTAATACAGAGTATAGCCGCTAACCCAATACCTTAATAGCTACTTTACATTCCACAATGTTTCTATTAATACGAATAGCAGACTGCTGAATGTTTCGGATTTCTTCCTTTACATTCCACAATGTTTCTATTAATACTGAATGCTGTTCAGGCGTTAAGGGGTGATAAATGACTTTACATTCCACAATGTTTCTATTAATACTCATCGTATTGATTTTAGAACCTCATAAAAAATGAACTTTACATTCCACAATGTTTCTATTAATACCTCATTTCGCCCCTATTTGCCATTTCAACATACTCATCTTTACATTCCACAATGTTTCTATTAATACGGACAGCAGCCCGGAGGGCGAAAAAGGATTACCGCTCTTTACATTCCACAATGTTTCTATTAATACCAATCGGAGAACTTAGTATCATGTTAGCTCAAATTACTTTACATTCCACAATGTTTCTATTAATACGCGAGCTGAGACACACTGAGACATCCAACTGTGCTATAGCTTTACATTCCACAATGTTTCTATTAATACTACCAGCTACGCCAAGGATTGCTGCTGCAAGCCCCAGTACCCCCTTTACATTCCACAATGTTTCTATTAATACGGCGTTGACCCTGGAATTGTCGATCTGTCCGTAACTCCTTTACATTCCACAATGTTTCTATTAATACCAGACATAGAGTTCGTGTTCGGTGGCTCAACATCACTTTACATTCCACAATGTTTCTATTAATACAAGATTCATCATTTTAAAGGATTCTCCGTAGTCGACTTTACATTCCACAATGTTTCTATTAATACTGAATCAGTGAAGATATCCTTCAAGGATTTCCATACTTTACATTCCACAATGTTTCTATTAATACCCCGGCAGAGATTAATAGCACTGTAATGAAAAATTACTTTACATTCCACAATGTTTCTATTAATACGGATATGCACCGTCGATTACAGAAATTTCTGAAAGTGCTTTACATTCCACAATGTTTCTATTAATACTTCCTTTCATTCCATTATAGGTTTATCCTTATCCTGCTTTACATTCCACAATGTTTCTATTAATACGAAGATATAGGAGAGTTATACAAGAATTATAATCTGACTTTACATTCCACAATGTTTCTATTAATACAGTTAAACTTACCCTTCCATACATTATTAGACAATGCTTTACATTCCACAATGTTTCTATTAATACGATGTACGGAGTATGCTTACACTCTATCGGATACATTCTTTACATTCCACAATGTTTCTATTAATACGAGAACTTGAACCTATTGAATACGTGGAGAATTTCGAACTTTACATTCCACAATGTTTCTATTAATACAGGTACCGGCAGCAGGCATAGCATAAGGAGGATACTACTTTACATTCCACAATGTTTCTATTAATACCCATATCCATTATTGCCTTATAATATAGCTATAATTTTACCACTTTCTGTCGACCTTGTCATCGTATTGATTTTAGAACCTCATAAAAAATGAAAAAGTTCCTCTTTATAACTCTTTTTTATTGATAAATCAACCATTGTCGACCTCCCTGGTTTTTAGCTGTATTGGATATCGACAATTATAATATAAAGCTTGTCAGATCGTCCTTTCGGCCCCAGAATTCTTTATCTAACCATTTTTCCTGACGAGATTTGAAGATGATTACTGAGTCTAGTTCTTTGTCTATATATTCATTCAATTCTTTTTGCAATTGTGCTAACTGTGCCTTTGATAGTTCACCCTCAAATACCGAATTTTGAATGTGTGTCAGATATTTTTTACATATTTTAAAAATTCTTGACCAACGTCTCGCACCATTTTCTTCCTGGCTTACGTCATATACTAATACTACATACATTTTTTATTTCACCACCATATCCTAAAACCTTCATATTCTTTTTCTCCGATTAAATGCTTTATCAGTTTATATGATTCCAGTCGCAATAAATATTGATAAGAAACCTGTCGTCCTAAATCTTTATGCATTACCGTCTGTTTCAACCGTTTTTCAAGCTCTGAAACGATCAACTTTGAAGCATCCTTCTTTAAATGCAGAAAATTTAATTCTTTCGTAAAGCTATTCTCTGTAATCTGGTTTCTGTTTAATAATGAAAAGATTAGTCTATCTCCTATCAATGGTTTGAATACCTCTGCAATATCCAGACTAAGCGAAAATCTCCTTGCACCAGGTTCATGCAAATAACTGATTGTTGGATTTAATTGTGTATGATAAATCTCACTGAGAACCTTTGTATAAATCAATGTATTCACAAACGAAATCAATGAATTAATCATATTATCCGGTGGATGCATAACTCTTTTTTCGAATTTTATTTCCTGATTTACAATTACATTCCATGCAGCATAATATCTTCTTCTAATGTTTCCCTCCACTCCCATCAGTTCTTCTATTGTACTTGTTCTTCCAATCTGTTTTCGCAAGGAATTCACATCTTTAAGGTATTCTGCTACATCTTTTCCTCTTCCATTGTAATATCTTAAATTCCTGTAAATATTATCTGCTGCAGCTTCTATAAACTTTCTTGCAAGTGTCATTCTTTTTTCATAATCTGTATAATTTTCAACCTGTTTTACTAATAACTGGCCTGCCAACAGGCTTTCTCTTGGATAATAACTTCCTGTATAAAAATTATAATAGTTAAAAAAATGAATCGAAATCCCATATTGTGAAATGTAATTAATAAATGCTGTGTTAAACGACATTTCCGACATTACATAAATATCTGATATTCGTTCTATTGGTATATCCCTTTTCTCACCTTCATAATTTGTAAACTGCAGTGTATTATCTTTACGTTTTAAATCCCCATTATTATAAACATAAAAGCTTTATAGTGGTTCAGTTGTCAAGACAAAAATCTAAGCATTTTATAATGAACTGATATATGTAACTGAGTAGGGGAGAAAATCCCCCCTTAGGCTGCATGATCATCCAGTAACAGGATTGGATAATAGCAGGATGCCGGTGTCTGATTATTGAGTGCTGAATGACAACGTTCAAAATTGTATGTATGCACGTATTTCCCAATAGCCTTCCTTGCTTCTCGGATATTGTTGTATTGGGTCAGATATGCTTCCTCGTACTTGAAACTCCGGAACCATCGTTCGATCATGATATTGTCAGCCCAGCGACTTTTACCATCCATGCTTTGACGGATCTGGTTCTCTTTGAGAAAGTTCATGTACTCATTGCTTGTGAACTGACAGCCCTGATCCGAATTCAGGATAACAGGTTTTGCTACCATAAACGCCTTTTTTAACGCAGTTATGACCATTCTGGTATCTAGAGTATCATCGACTTCCCAGCCAACGATACAGCGGCTGTACCAGTCGATCACAGCGGTCAGATACAGGAATCCATGCTTGATGGGGATGTATGTAATGTCGATTGACCATGCCTGATTAGGACGGTCGATAACAGTGTTTCGTAGCAGATACGGGCAGACTTTAGCCTGTTGCATACGTTTAGAAAGGTTCATTTTTGGATAGATTGGATCAATCCCCATTTCATTCATATAACGGCGCGTTTTCCGGCGGCCAACCTGATGCCCACGCTTCTTCAGTTGAGCAGACAGCTGTCGTGCTCCCCAGGCCGGGTTATCCGTGTGTAATCGATCTATGATCGATTTGCAATCTAACTCCTCCTGAGATATGGGCGTGCCCTTGTAATAAACACTGGTACGATTGATATCAAGAAGCGCAGCTCCTGTTTTAACTGGAAGTTCTTTAGTCTTCAAAAGGTTTTGGACTAAATTTACTCTCGTAGTCAGGTCCAAGTGTTTCTTCAGATTTTTTTTTCAACCAATCCACCTGCATGGTGAGCTGGCCAACTTTTTTCGCATATTCAGCTTTTTCCTTGCGCTCTAAAGCGAGTTTTTCTTTCAGATTATCCTCTCGTGTGTCATCAAAAACCACGGATGCTTTATCGAGGAACTCCTTCTTCCAGTTGCGAAGAAGATTCGGCTGAATATTGTTTTCGGTTGCGATTGTATTTAAGTCTTTTTCTCCTTTGAGCAGTTCAATCACTAATTCTGATTTGAATTTGGCTGAGAAATTTCTTCTTGTTCGAGACATAATAAAAATCCTTCTTTCTGTAGTGTTTACAGTATATCAGATTCATTAAGAAATGTCTCTTGAAGTGTCTTAAATTACGATACCATTATACCCGAACGGTAATCCTACTGAAAGAAAAAGGCTTGGGCAACTACGACGATCTGACTGCTCATATTGAAAATCTGTCTGCCCGGTTCGATGCGCTTTCTGATTCTATCAAGGTCGCAGAGAAACGTATGGTTGAGGTTCAGGCGTTGCAGCAGCACATCAAAAATTATCGCAACACAAGGCAAATTTATATCGAGTACCGCAAGTCTGGATATAGCAAAAAATTCTTTGAAGAACACCGTCAGGAAATCACAATTCATAAAGCGGCGAAGCAAGCCTTTGATGAATTGCAGATTACAAAGCTCCCGTCCATGCAATCATTGTATGAGGAGTTTCATCAGCTGGCAGTCCAGAAAAAGCAGGACTACGCTGAGTACCGTCAGATCAGAAAAGAGAAAGAAGAACTGCTGATTGCCAAACGGACGGTTGAAACGATTTTGAATATCGACAGGCAGAAAGAGCAGGAAAAAGAGAAAGAGAAAGAGGAAAAGAAGAACTTCCGTTAAAGCAAAAAGCCACGGTCTGCACTCCCCAAAGGGTGCGGATCGTGGCTGCTTTTTTGCTTTTCGATTTCGGTGCTTTCAACCATGGGCAAATTTTTATTCTACTGTTCTTTGAGAAACGATTGAAAATCGTGTAGCCATCATCGGCAGATGATGTTCAAAGGGGATTGGGGATGCTTCCCCAACAAGCAAATTTGCGAAGATTGCACCGAAGGGAAAATCGAGAAAATGAGTGAACCTGTACAGGTTTACACTGCTTGCCAATTTGTGAACTTCAAAAGTTTCTTAAAATAATTGTTTCCCTCTGTCCAAAATTAGTACCCTCAATCGTTATTATAGTTAAACCATAAATAAGGAGAGGGTTCCAATGTTTTGTTAATATGGGTTCATAGATATTCCACACCATATGAATGAAAGGAGAACACGTTATGAAAAAGATTATTTGCTTGATGCTCGCCGTAATTATGGCTTTCTCCATGAGCGTTTCTGCGTTTGCGGCAGAAATTGATGCAAACGATGAAGTGTCGCTGATTGACAATTCCATTGAAGAAATTGATGCATTACTCATTGCCAGTTCCATGTTGAATGCTCCTGACATTGCAAATGATATTCTTGTATCGGGCGCAACTGAGAATGATGTGCTTCCGCTTTACAATGCATTTGGTGAGATCGTTGCCTATTACGTGTCTTTCGAGCCGACAGGCTATGCTGTTGTAAACAACAACATCGAAAATCCATCCGTGATTGAGTTTGGTGAGGGTGTAAATCAGCTTATTGATGACATTTTGAAAGTTGAAAGCAACCCACATATTATTTATAATAACCCCACAGAGGTTTACTCTGCCAATGTAAAAGCCAGAACTGTTAATGCAAGTTCTGACTTGTATGACTATTATCCTGTTTTGGAAGAAGCCAATTATGCCGCCGTTGCTCAATTGGCACAGCTTAGACAATTTGTTCAGTCTGATGCCAGTGTGTGTAGCGATGGTGATTACGGTTTTATTGATTGGGGAGATATGCCCTCCGGTACATATGATTGGGATATGGTTGCAAATGCAGCATCCACAGATTGGGCAACCACAGGTGAATTTAGTTCGATTGCAAAAAACCACTGTGGTGCCACTGCGGTTACAAATTTTGCATTGTACTTTGCAAATTGCGGTTATTCAAATCTGAAAATCAATTCTTCTGTCTATGATACATTTGTTGCTGTTCACAAGATTGTTGGCAATGGTCCGGTTATGACTATTGCCGATGAAGCAAAAGAATATTTCACTGATCGTGGTTATACGTTAAAGACTAGTTCTGTTGGTAGTTTCTCTGGTATTCAGACTGCAATCGGAAATGATCGTCCTTGTGGTATCCTATTAGCAAATGCTATTGTTGATTGGCATTGGGTGATTTGTGTAGGTTATCGAGCATATAATTCTGGCGGTAGTTATATGAGAGTTGTAGATGGTTGGAATGATACGACACTTAAATTCTATCTTTGCAATTCTGGTTCTACTTGGATTTCCGCAACACAGTATTGGGTGGCTTGACCGACCGAATATTTTACTGCTTAGAGATAAGGAATTATGAAAAAAGGAGGTGAGGAGTGATGAAAAAATTTTTTAGCATGCTTGTAATGGTGTTACTGATGATTTCATTAGCAGGTTGTTCAAAAAGTATGAATTACGTCATAGGGAATGAACCATCATTCGTTGGAACAGTTGAGGTAGTAACGGATGAATATGTTCTGGTCAATGTCAATGACGATGATGCAATATATTCTGACCATCCAAATATCCAAGTATCGTTAGATGTGGAACTTAAGGACAGTTATTTGGATTTATCGAGTGGCGACGAAATTGTTGTATATTACGACGGAAGCATAATCGATGAAAAAGCGGAAACTGTGTATGCGATTACATTAAGAACACCTGCGAATCGTGAAACACAGTAGTGCTTATAGTAGAAGATAGAATAAAGCTGGCAGTTTCAAAACTGCCAGCTTTATTTTTGTCAATTTTTAGATTATTTCCAGGATAGGATTATCAGCGTTCGTTCCACGTTATTCGTGGCTCACAGAAAGGCAAACCATATTCCGTCTGGTAAGTTACTTTGTTTCCTACATATTGGAACCTCCCATTCTCTAATGGACGTACAGTAACTTCATGCGCAAATAGACAGTCCGTCTTCAGATCTGTTGACAACATGGCAACTGTTAAGGTAAGAGTTCCATCAGAATTGATTTTATATTCAGTTATAACTCACCAAAATCTAAAATAAAATTACAAACAATTTTCTATTCAAAAGTGTTTGAATTTATCCCAACAAATTCACGGTTTTTAAAATACCCGATTTCTAATTCTAGAGGCAGGTTTTTTCTAATACAATCGTATCCATTGCCTAAAAACGAACAATTATGTGCATCTGACCCTAACACAACTTTTTTTCCGCCTAACTCAATATATTTTTTTATAATATTATATGATGGCAATGGTTCTGTACAGTCATTAGAAATTGAAGAGGTATTAATCTCTAATAAAATCTCTTTCTTTATCATTAGCTCAAGGATTGAATTAATTGTTTTTTCAGGAATTTCCCAACTATCAAAATACCTTCGAGGAAAATCTAAGTGGGCCATGGCTTGAAAAGAGTACGAAGAGATACTTTGAAGCATTAAATCGTAATATTCAAAAATTGCTTGATTCTCTGGTAAGTTTTTTGCACCAGGAAAAACGGAGTTATTACAATGATGTAGCAATCAGTTGAACCATATAAAGAAAGCAGAACAAAAAAAGGTTGATGATCACTTTGGATGGTTGTAGGGGTTACTTCAATGTTTAAGCCTTTGATATCGCCCTTTTTTTGTATATGTAAATTGTTTCTTTCCCATTTTATAGATACTCCCATTGCCAATAGAATATCTATCTCAGGTTTTAAAGTTAGCGAAATTGTTTTCTTGTTTAAATCTAAAAATGTCAAATTTGTATTATTTATTAAAGCTAACGTGGAATATGTTATAATTTCACTTATGCATTGAGTTAGATTAAATTCAATATACTGATTGGAAGAAGCCATAACATTTCCACTGCAGACAATAGAATTATCAGAGATGTCAATTTTTTTACCTATTAAGCGCAAAAAATCAATCATATCATAGACATCCGTTTTTAAATATGGATTTTTTATGATAAATTTTTGTTTGTTAACAGATAAAAGTAATGCCGTTTTAGTGGCCCCTCCTACAAGCGGTCCACTCAAATCTTCGCTAGAGTATGAAAAATTTTTTATATCTAACTCGGTTATATCGCTATTGTCACCAAAATTACCTATTATTCTATTAGATTCTATACTTATTTTGTGATTAAAACATTCAATCACTGAAGCAATATGAGAAAATGGTCTATTATGTGAATCTATCGAATCACCAATTTGACAACCTCCAGAACCATAATATTCAAATTTTCCTAATGCAATTAATAGCGCCGGGCACAAATACATAGAACCATGAATACACTTTCCTAAAAAGAAAGGAATGTTGGCATTACATATGGTACTTGCGTCAATAAACAAACGTTTGTTATATATTTTTGCAGTACCACCTAGTTCATTTATTATTGCGATAAAAACATATGTATCACTTACTATAGGTGGATTAACAATAACAGTCTTCATTTTGAGTGCAATAGTTAATGCTATTATTTGAACCATTGAATGTTTGTATCCATCCAAACTTAAGGAGGCATTAACTGGACTATTTTTGCTCACACTTATATTAATATTTTTATTTTCTCCTTTAAACAAGTCTCTGTCCGAGATAAGTGTTGGTATGCATAACTGACCTGTTTATTCATTTTCTATGAATGCCCTGGGTAAACGAAAAGGAACAAGGTATATTTCATCCTTGTTCCTATCGGTCAGTATGTGCTATTCAGTTCAACAAATTGGAATTTGTTGCTCCGTCAAACTGAAAGTTTCAAGCGTTATAGACTTCCCACAAATATCTCTGCATCAATCGTCAAAGTTTTTAGCTTTTTGAAATCAATCTCAGTTTTATCTACATGGAAGAGCAGTGGGGTCATGTCTGCAAAAATTTTAATATCCTCTAACGGCATTTCATATGATTCTGAAACTCTTTTTTGGTAAATAACAGAATACTGCTTCTTGAATAAGTTAATCACATTCTCATTGGAATACTCTTGATTTTTCAAATGTTCTTTTGCAATGTTTCTGAACTCCATCAGATGTTTATTCCCAGGAATAACCTTTACAATATAGCCGCTATCCGTCAGAACTCTATTGAACTCCAAATAATTAGCTGGTGTAAATATGTCCAGTATACAGTCTACTGAGTGGTCTCTAATTGGCATATTTTCCAAATCACCCACAAACCACTTTATAGACTTACTACCGTCTCTTTTTGAAGCAAGGGAAATGGCATCTTTTGAAATATCAAAAGCAACTATATCTGCTTGAAATAGTTCTTTGATTTTTCTAGAATAATATCCTTCACCACATCCGACATCAAGAATAGTTGTTATGTTTTCAAGCTTGCTCAATATATGTGTTATCTCCGTAAGAATATGTGAATAGTATCCCTTTTCTAAAATATCCATTCTGCTTTCAAAAGAAGTTCTGCTATAATGCTTAGATTGCTTTTGATTTAATGCAAAATTCACATATCCTAATTTAGAAATATCGAAACAATGCTTATTACTACACAGCAAACTATTGCCTACCATCTTTAACTTTCGTTTACATATTGGACAACGAAAAAGCTTTTCGCTGTCATTAAATCTAATAATTTTATTCATGACATCCTCCATTATTACATTCTTGCCCGAAAGCGAGTTATGTAATACGGATGTACCGCAACACAACTCGCGGTATTATCTTAATCTCATATATGCTGTCATCTTATCACCTCCTCAAATTCAAGTTTGTATAACTATTTTATTGCATTATAGCATACTTTGGTCTGCTTTTCCCACTCCAGAGAAAATTTCTTTGTCGATAATTATCCTACCTATAGGAATATTTTTATTCACCAATACTTATCTCGGACAGAGATTTAAACAAAAAATCGGATAAACATTTATATTCCATAATAGATTCCTTGTAACTCTAATTGTTGATAGACAAAAAAACAGATCGCCTATGCATCACAAACAAAATACGGTTAATTTAGTGTTTTGTTTTGTAATTAATTTTAGAAAATGTATTTTTGTGCTTGCTTTTAGGATTCTCTTTCTTGCTTTTTGAACGATTGTGAAAACCTAAATCCTTCCCCATTGAATTGTGTTGCTTATTCTTCTCGTTTGTGTTACTAACCAACTGACCGCAGGCAGCTTTGATGTTATTACCTCGTGATTCTCTCATTTTTACTTCTAAACCAGCCGCTTCAAGTCGCAATTTAAATGCAACTAATTGTTGTTTGTTTGGCCTGTTAATATTGCAATTTGCGGTATCATTATATTGCAAAAGATTTATCAAAACATTTTTCTCACGAAACCATCTTCCTAATTGACGTACATCAGTTGCTTTATCATTTAGACCAGGAATCAATAAATAAGCAATTGTTACTTTTCTGTTATGTCTTTCCGAATATGATAAAACAGATTCAACAATCTTATTTATGTCATAACCTTTCATGTGAGGTATAATTATATCTCTTGTTCTTTGATTTGTTGCATGAAGAGAGAGGGTGAGTTGTATCTTCAGATGTTCTTCTCTTATTTTTTTTAATTGTTCTAAAGGACCTACTGTCGAAATATTAATTCCATCTGTGGGGAAATTAAGCCCATTTCTATCTCTTAGTATATGAATTGACTTAATTACATTATCATAATTAAAAAATGGTTCACCCATTCCCATATATACAATTCTGTTGACTTTTTCCTTCAGTAATGTTACTTGTTGCACAATTTCGGAAGGAGTTAAATTTCTTATAAATCCATTACTTCCAGATGCACAAAAAATACAACCGACAGGACATCCTACCATTGTACTAACACATACAGTTACACCTGTTTTTCTCTTTATGCAAACAGTTTCAACGCAGTAACCATCCTTTAATTTGAAAGAGTATTTTCTTGTGTCACCGCCATTATAAATATCATTAATGCTCATTGTTTGATATTTCTTTTGGGGCTTTTCCTTATAAAGGGCATGCATAAGCGATCGAGCTTTTTTTTCTCCAACGCAATCACAAATTTCTTTATATGTATAACCGTATGGGTCCGAATTTATCATTTCTTCAGTGATAATTATTGTGTTTTTATTTTTCATATCATCAATACCTTTCGAGAAATATAATTACAAAATACGATAAACTACCATTATTATAATAACATTTCTAAAACAAAAAATCAATAATCTACATATCTATTTTACTTAAAATACTAAAAATACTCTAAAAATATATGTATCGAATTTTTATGTAAAATATTTGTCAGAAAGAAATTTAATAATGCTGTCTAAAACTTGTGTAGAAAGATAACTGAATTATTATTTTCTGTTTAAATCACATACTCTAAATTGTTGATTTTTTTAGGTGGTATCGAAAAAAACGACACCATCTTTTCTTTTTCGGGAAGGTTATTGACAAATAAACAAATGTTCTTTATAATAGTAAATTGGTAAATAATGTATTTGCCTTACAACTGAATACAAACTGAAACACATATTTTTTACTTATTGGCTGCATGCCAACACATATTATCTGACCGAAAAAGTATAGTCCGATACTCGGTTAGTAACATACGGGCAATCAGAGCTTAAAGTTTAAGCCGTTACATAGTTTCAGTGCAAACTGTGCGAGAGGATGAAATGTCCTCCCGCTATTTGTGCTGTCTATGTGACGGCTTTTTTTGTTGTGCAATTTAAACGAAAATAAAAAAGTTTCAAAAAAAGTCGTTTTTTCAGGCTTTCAAAATGCCTACCAAGTGAAGGGCGTTTTTGTGCAACGCTACAAACTTTCAACTTTTTGAAAAAAGTTTTGAAAAAACGTACAAAAATCGGTGTTTTAAAAGTCACCCCTTGAGGGATATTTTCTCTCGTGCATCTTGACAACTGAATGACCGTCCGAAAGTGATACGACTTTGCGATGATATGAGCGAGGCAACACCGCGGTGAGATTCCGGGGCAGGAACTATTTCGGGTGAAACGGCAAAAAAGAGGCTTTTGATATGTAGTTAATGAAATTACCATACCAACAAAATAAAACTCATTACAGACGAAATAATCATCAAAAATCAACCCAAAAAACTACAGTAAAAAAGGAGTGTGATAGTTATTCCTAGAATGACAAAAAGTAAAAAATCAGAATGGAGCCTGTTTCTGAATGAACGAAACAGAATCTGTTATAACGAGCTTTGCAGAAGATGTGTCAACAGCTGTAAGCAGAGTTTCAGAGCTGTGGTTATATCCTGCAACTATGTATCAAAAAGGAGCGTGAAAGATTGTGGATAATGAATCATTCTTCAAAATGCCGAAGGTGCTGTTTACAGATGAGTATAAGGATTTATCTGCAGAGGCAAAGTTGCTTTACGGATTAATGCTCGACAGGATGCAGTTATCCGCAATAAACGGTTGGTGTGATAAAAATGGTGAGGTCTTTATCTTTTACACCATTGCCGAGACAAGTGAAATGCTCGGTTGCGGACACGATAAAGCAACCAGGTTACAGCGTGAGCTTGAAAAACATAATCTGCTTCGTCGTAAATATCAGGGTAAAGGCAAACCTGCAAAGCTGTATGTTTTAACTGTGCCAAAAATAAGCGCTGAGTCTCCTTAAAACTCGCAAGTAATAATACTGAGCAGAGTAAGACTGAAAGTTATATACCAACCGAGAAAAGAGAATATATCTTTAATTTAGTTAGTAGTAACTTTAAGTATATATGGCGTATAGGCTGAATGCGAAAAACTGATAAGACAAACGCATTTCTTCTTCGGCTCGTTAAATATTTATAAAAATCAGGAACATTTTTGTGATGCTCATTCCCATTGCTATTAGGGGCGATTTTGATAAAAAGAAACTGCCCTCACAAGGAGAGCAGGTCAAATATTCAGTTTAATTAATTGAGTTTTCTCGATTATTCTGTAAATTTATGTGTTCCCCACCAATCAGGGATTAAATCTTTTAATTTAACCGTTTTCTGATTGTCAAGGTCGAGCAGAATTTCAATTTCTCCACTATCTTTATCTAATTGCATCATATATTCCCGGCATGCACCGCATGGAGAACCAACTCTGCCATCGGGCATCACTGCAACTACCTTATCTATCTGACTTTCACCATTCTTGTATGGGGATTTTTTGAAGGATTTAATTATGTTGTTATTTGCGACAAAATCAATAAGAGGTATCCTACCACAAATCAATGGTTAGATTATGGAGCTGCTATTTGCGCAATCGTATGTATACTATTTCACCCATTTAGCACTTCTTTTTGGGGAATTGTAGAAATAATTACCACATTCATTGCAATATACGGAATGTTAATAGTAAAAAAGAAAACAGGTAACGCTTGGGGCTGCGTATTTGCTTTTTGCTTTATCTGGAACGCTTTTTGATTGATAGAGGTTGAAATGAACCTTTGGCTGAAATTCTGCGTATGTATATAATGACTGATCAAAAATCTTGACGAAATCTTGACGTTTTTCTTGACCACTTTCTTGACTTTTGTTTTGTAAACTTGGGTCATCAAAGGAGGTAACACACTATGAACTATATTTTGCAAACAAACAGCCTGACAAAAAAGTATAAAAACTTTCAGGCTCTGAACGGTCTTACCATGAACGTTCCCAAAGGCTCTATCTATGGCTTCGTGGGAAAGAACGGCGCTGGTAAGACAACCCTGATCCGACTGATCTGCGGATTGCAGGAGCCGACTTCTGGCGATTTCACGCTGTATGGCATCCGCAATGACAGCAAGGATATTATCAAATCCCGTCGCCGCATGGGTGCCGTGGTGGAAACACCGTCCATCTACATGGATATGACTGCGGAAGAAAATCTGAAGCAGCAGTATCTGATTCTCGGTCTGCCGTCCTATGAGGGTATTCCTGAACTTCTGAAGCTGGTGGGCTTGGAGAACACCGGAAAGAAAAAAGCAAAGAACTTTTCCCTGGGCATGAAGCAGCGTCTGGGTATCGCCATCGCATTGACCGGTGATCCTGACTTCCTTGTTCTGGACGAACCTGTAAACGGTCTTGATCCGCAGGGCATCGTGGAAATGCGTGAGTTGATTTTGAAGCTGAACCGTGAAAGACAGATCACTGTTCTGATTTCCAGTCACATTCTGGATGAGCTTTCCCGTCTGGCTACTCATTACGGTATCATCGACAACGGCCGCATGGTAAAGGAATTGAGCGCAGAGGAGTTGGACGCAGCCTGCCGCAAATGCGTCCGCATGGAAGTGACCGACACCGCAGCTCTGGCTCGTGTTCTGGATTCCATGAATCTGGAATATAAGATCATTTCCGCAACAACCGCCGATGTATTCGCAAAAATCAACGTAACCCAACTGACCGTTGCACTGGCAAAAGAAAACTGCGAAGTGCTTTCCATGCAGGAAAAGGACGAAAGTCTGGAGAGCTACTATATCTCCCTTGTGGGAGGTGGCAGCAATGCGTAAGTTGATTACAGCAAACTTTCATCGTTTCAGTAAAGATCGGTTTTCATGGTGCGTTCTGGGAATCGTCGTGATTCTATCTCTTGGAAATGTATTCAATAGCGTTGGTTCTTTTGAGACAATGGCGGCCAGTGGTTATGCCGTGAGTCTGGACGAATACTATTTCAATCAGGCACCGCTCATCGGAGCATTTCTTGCCTTACTGATTAGTATGTTCTTGGGGACTGAGTTTTCCGAAGGAACCATTCGCAACAAATTATGTATCGGACATAAGCGAGATGAGATATTCTTATCTAATTTTATTTCCTGTGCATTTGCGTCAATCGTTCTAACTGTGGTGTGGCTACTGAGCAGTGGGCTACTTTTTGGATTGATTGGGCCATTAGAGATGGAGGTATCTAAATTTATTGGCTGCATTTTTGTAGCAGTTGGCTTTGCTGTCTCTTTTGCGGCTCTCTATACCGTGATAGGCAGTCTTTCTTCCAATAAGGCAATGACCATCATCTACACATTTGCGGTATTTATCATTCTTGTAATGGCTGCTTCCGCTTTATATGACCGACTGAGTGAGCCAGAGATGCACACGGGAATGACGATTGTAGGTAATCAGTTTGTGGAAATGGAACCGACACCGAATCCGTTGTATCTGTCCGGTGCGACTCGCACTGTATGTGAAGTGGCTTTGGAATTACTTCCTACTGGACAGGCACTTCTGCTGAGTGATGTTGCCATTGAGTATCCTGTCCGTGCGATTTCTTTGAGTGTTGTATTTACTGCTGTGACATTGCTTGTGGGCAGTATGCTGTTCCGCAGGAAAGATATTAAGTGAGGTGGCAGCTATGAGAAAACTATTATCTGCCAACTTCTCACGACTTTGGAGAAGCAAAATCTTTTGGGTATTGGAAGCTCTCTCTGCTATTGCAGGTGCAGTATTCTACATTCTGGCAATTATCAACACGAAGAATATCGGAGAAAACTGGTATCTTGCCAGCGGTAACTACTATTTCTTTATCGGATTGGTTATTGTAGGGGCTATCATGGCGGTGTTCAGCGCTTTTTATATTGGTTCGGAATACGATCAAGGGACGATTCGCAATAAATTGAATGTTGGATGTACCCGAAACAGTATTTATTTGACGAACTTGATCGTCGTAGTCACATCCAGTGTCCTGTTTACGATTACGCATATTGCGGCATCTGTTGTTGTTGGCTTACCATTCCTTGGTGGATTGATGTGGGAGGCACTTGCTCCTGTGGGATGGCGTATTCCCACTGCAATAGTCATGCTCCTGTGTTATTCCGCTGTTTTCACATTCATTGCTATGCAGGACAGCAATAAATCCCGAAGTTTGATCATTAGTTTTGTGTTCGCTCTGGTAATTATTATTGGGGGCTTGTACGTCTACAGTGCTTTGCAGGAACCGGAGTTCACTACTCGTATGATTATGCAGGAGGATGGCAGCTATTTGCGTCAGGAAGGCATTCCCAATAGCAATTATATTCGAGGGACTGTTCGAACAGTGTACACTTTTGTAGAAGCCTGTATTCCATCTACGCAAGGCTTGAATATCGCCCGTTCGGAAGGTGTATTTAGTCCGCTGGCGATAATTTGTCAGTTATGTGTATCTATTGTGACCACTGCCGCAGGCGTATCACTATTCAAGAAAAAAGATATAAAATAAGAGGACTGTTATGGAACATCTGCTGTTAATCATCATCGGAATATTGCTTCTGATTATCTTTGTGCTTGTTGCAAAGGTCTATTTCCTGCGCAAATCGGCACAGGAGATTGCAGAAGCGTTCCGTGACCGATTGACAGTAGACACCAATACTCTCATTGATATTTCCACCCGTGACCCGTATATGCGAAAGTTGGCGGCAGACATCAATGTGCAGCTTCGTCTGCTCCGCAAGGAACGCCATCGTTACCAACAGGGCGATTTGGAACTGAAAGAAGCTGTCACAAATATTTCCCATGACCTGAGAACCCCGCTGACCGCAATTAACGGTTATCTTGACCTGTTGGAGCGTGAGGAAAAGAGCGAGAATGTTCAGCGTTATCTTTCCCAAATTAAAAACAGAACCGAGGTTTTGAAGAATTTGACCGAAGAATTGTTCCGATACAGTGTGGTCACATCTTCGCAGGATCTGAAATTGGAACACATGGATGTTGTCCGGGCGCTGGAGGAAAGTCTGCTATCTTTCTATGCGGTTATGCAAGAGAAAGGCATCCAACCGGAAATCAAATTGCCAGAAGAACCAGTTTTCCGTGAACTGGATACAGGTGCAATCAACCGAATTTTCTCTAACATCATCAGCAATGCGCTGAAATACTCTGATGGCGATTTGTCTGTAGTCATGGATAAGAATGGTTGCGTTACATTCAGCAATACGGCGCACAACCTAAATGCTGTAACTGTCGGCAGATTATTTGACCGATTCTATACAGTAGAATCCAGCCGTAATTCAACGGGCCTGGGATTGTCTATTGCCAAGCTACTGATCGAGCGCATGGGTGGAACAATTTCTGCACAATATGCGGAACATAAATTGAATATTGTTATCAAGATGTAATGTTGTATGAGGAAGTCCGTAGTTGATGCGAAGGCATCGCTATGGGCTTCTTTTTTGCGAAAATATATATAAAATGACCGTACAGCAAAAATATTTTTTCTGAAAATATTGTTACAAGGTCATTATGACTGCGTGGCAAATCGACAGTTGGACAAAATGACCTTAGAATAAAAGTATCAAACAGACTGGAGGTGATCGGAGCGATGGGCGTAAGTGAATTGAATTACGTGCAAATCGGACTACGTATAAGAGAAGCTCGTAACGCAAAAGGATGGCCGCAAGCAGAACTTGCATTTCGTGCTGGGCTGAATAGTGCTTATGTGAGCCACATAGAGACAGGAAAGACCAAGCTGGCTCTACCGACTATCGTAAAGATTGCTAATGCTTTGTCTGTTTCTACGGATGAGCTGTTATGTGACAGCTTAGTGCAAACACAGCACGTTTATGATAAGAAAATTGCGGAAGAACTGAAAGACTGTGATAATATCGAGCTTCAGGCGTTCCTGGAGATTATTCAGTCTACCAAAAAGGTTCTACGCAAAAACCGTGCGACCACAACTTAATAATGACCGAGAGTTAGGGCAAAACTGGTGAAAGCCAGTGACGCAAAGCTATAGGGCCTGTAAAATGGCAGCCAGTTGCAAAGCTTTTGGATACCCAGCTGTCAGGCCATTTCGTGTCTGGCAGCTTTGTGCATTTTGGGGGAAAGGAGAAATTTCAATGTTAAATAAGCTCAAAAGATTCATAGGTAGTAACGAGCCTGTTCAGCATAAGTCTGAAGAAATCGAACAACAACAATACATACAATATGCTCAGGAATTGGAACAGTCTTTAAGCAGACTAGAAGCAGGTGTTCACGAAAGTGATGACCCGTCATGGATCATGCAGAGCGTTATGAAAACAGCTCTTGATTTCTATAAGGGTGACTGGATTGGCTTTCTTGAAGTCGATCTGGAATTGGGATTGTGGACTCCTACCCACTGGTATAATCCAAGCCCAAACGACAAAACGCTTGATCTCTTACAAGAATTTGAATCAGCTGAGTTTCTTCATAGATGGGTTACTGCTATGCACGACAATACAGCGATTGTTGTGCCGGATATGGAAGAAGTACGAGAGCAGTTCCCAGGTGAGTATGCAGTGTATCAAAGGTTAATGGCAAAATCCGTTTTGGCGGTTCCTGTGAAACCTCGCCCAATGGGATTCTTGGTTATCAGAAATCCGCAGAGATACCTGACCAGAAGCAGTATGCTTCAGCTGCTTGCCTTTGTGGTTCTGGCTTGCGTAAACGAGCAAAAGCTGATGCAAAGCATGAAGATGTCGTTCTCTCCTGAAAACATCGAAAACGATGCTGACATCATCATTAACCTGTTTGGAGATCTGGAAATCTATACCTCCAGTGGTGTTCTTCGTGAAGGTGATTTGAAATCTCCTAAGTGTTGTCGTCTGCTGGCATATATGCTTTTGAATAAGAAAGTCACGATACCGGCTATGGAGATTGCTGAAGCAATCTGGCCTGAGGAAGCAGCAGAATCTGATAATCCGGGAAAGAACCTAAGAGCTTTGGTATTCCGTTTGCGTCAGGCGTTTGCATTGGTTTCTCCTCATCAGTTGATTGAAACAACCACCAATGGATACCGTTTCAATCCAGACCTTCATATTATGACAGACCTTCAGCTATTCGATAAATACTGGAACATGGCGCAGCAAACAGGTTCTACATCTACAAGAGTAGAAATTTTGAAGCAAGCTGTTGATCTGTATAAGGGCAAGGTGCTTGCAAGCGCTGAATCTGAGCATTGGATTATGCTGACAGCATCTCATTACGATCTGAGATATACTGGTGTGGTCAACGAACTTCTGAAAACTCTTGAAGATGCCAAGGACTATCAGAATCTTCATAAGTATGCGGCACAGTCGCTGGCTGTTGCTCCTGGCAATGTAAAAGCGCATTACTGGCTGATTGTTGCCATGTTTAATCTGGGTGCAGACGAAATGGCAGATACTCAGTTGGAAGCGGCTAAACGAGCATTGACCGATGAGGAATATTACGAATTGGTTGAAGCGTTGAAAAAAGCTAAGATTACAGAGCCTTCCAACCTGTTTCGTAACGAAAAACTGTCCATATAACAACCATATAACACCTGTGTGACAATCATAAAACACGATTTTCGCCATATAACAACCATATAACGCTGTCAGAATTCTCATGTAACGGGAACCCCCGTGATTATAACAACTGTATAACAATCTAAAATATCCATAGAACCTCGGTAGAGTATGGTTTCCGGGCAAAAGCAAATTTGCCTTAGAAACATAGCTTACGGAGGTTCTTATTTTGTGTCCGCATAACCATCAGGGAGCGGTCGCTTTTGCAGATAGCAAAGGCGGCTGCTCCCTTTTTCTTTTTTTATCTGAACATTGTCGTTCGCCCCCTCCGAGCTTGGAATTTCGATTTTTCAAATTTCAAGATTTCGGAGGAAAAACAATGTTTTACGATCAGAAAGACAGTGGCATGAGAATTGCCGAGTTAAGAAAACAAAAAGGGCTGACGCAAGAGCAGCTGGCAGAACAACTTAATATCAGCACAAGTAACCTTGGAAAGCTCGAAAGAGGGCTCCAGGGTTTATCAATCGATCTGCTGATTGAGATAGGAATCTTTTTCGGAGTGGGTACTGACTACATACTATTGGGTTGCTCAATTCAACCGACAACACCAGAAGAAGATATAGATTCGATGATTAGACAACTGATTCGCTTAAAGCAAAAAATTTAACCCACCGTAGCACGGCGGGTAATCCGCCGTGAGAGGTCATAAAAAGCTGAGTTTAGAAAAGGTACAATTTAAGTGCAATCAAGGTTGCCCCTGGTTGTGTTGTTCCTTGCTACGAAAATAAAACTCGTATCCAAGAACTGAACCTTGACAACAAATGTTTTCAACAATTATGAAAGCATCGCAAAAAAGCAGTCACGATATTGGCTGCCAATAGTGAAATATGAATGATACAAAGATGGACTAACCTTGGGCTTCTACATGATAACCATGTTTCTCCAATTCCCGTATATAACGGGAAAGTTGCTTTTGCTCACAGTTTTTACGCCTGACCTCAAAACAGGATTCGTCAAAAACAGTTCCCTGTTTTAGCATTGTATAGATGATGACAAGCAGTTTCCTGGCAAGAGCAACAATGGCTTTTTTCGCACCTTTTTTCTGTTTGATCCTCCAGTACCAGGCAGAAAGATAGGTATTCCGTTTTCCGGCAATTACCCAGGCAATTTCACAGAGCATACTTTTTATGTAGGGATTGCCTTTTGTGACAGATGTGCTTTTTCGTTTCCCGGCGCTTTCATTATTACCGGGGCACAGACCAGCCCATGAACAGATATGCTCTGCGGTTTTAAATGGTTTCATATCAACACCGATTTCAGCAATAATTGCACAGGAAGCGGTGGTGCTTATCCCATAAATGCTATTCAACTGTTCAACTTGCAGAGTAAATGGTTCCATATCTTGCTCGAGATCTTTTTCGATTTCATTAAGATGCTCTTTTAGGGAGTCATAATGGTTCATGAGGATTTTGAGAAATGCTTTTTGATGTTCCGAGAGGGTTCCATTTACGGACATGAGGATTTCATCTATACGGTTTCTTGTTTTTGTTTTTAAGCAGGAGTCCAAAGCAGTCCGGTCAATTTGGCCATGCTCAATCAGGTGCAGGATGATGTTCTGTAAGTGCTTCAAAAGAAGGCGTAGTGCTATTTCCTCCACCAATTGATATACTGGGAAAAACCAATATATTTTAAGGAGGACTTATTCTATGGGAAAAACCAACCAGGAAA
>NZ_JBQHWS010000054.1:0-23390 GCF_052063845.1 Blautia sp. HCP3S3_D9 | reverse complement strand
GTATTGGGAGAGTATTGTTTTCCAGGAGAACCTGTTCATAAAGAAAGAATTATTTTCCAGAATCTGTCGGAATATGAAAATGTTGATTTTCAGGGATTTCGAGGAGATATATACGTAAAAGAAGCGGTTATTCCTGAAGGTGCATCAATTATTCCGAAGAGTCAGTTTTTTGGATGCAGAAGTCTTGAGAAGGTGTATCTGCCGGAGAGTGTTTCTGTTATTGAGGACTATGCATTTGCTGACTGTCATGTATTGAAAGTATGGGAGAGTATAGAAAAGCTTTCACTGAAATCAGTAGGGATATCAGCTTTTGAAAACTGTTATGCACTGGAATTTATAAGTCTTCCGGATTCCCTGACTGTGATTGAAGGAGCTGCATTTGCGGAATGTGTGTCTGTTAATAAACTGATATTTTCAGATACCTCTCTGTTAAAGAAAATAGGTGATCATGCTTTTCGGGGATGTAAAAATCTGAAAGAGGTATACCTGCCGGACAGTGTGGAATATGTAGGAGTCAGTGCATTCAGAGATTGTGTTTTTCTTGAACAGATTTCCGTATCAGAGAAAATAAAAAATCAGCCGGGTATTGCAGAATTGGAGAAAAACTGTCCAAATGCCAGAATCAGGTTCAGGGAGGTGAATTCAGTTGAAAAAGAATAAAACCGCAGAACTGTTTCTTGTTTTGCTCATTTTGATCATAATGTCTGCAGGAATTCTGATCCTACAGAATGGAATGGAAAAATTGCAGAATGTTAAGCAGCAAAGCGTATATGTTCCGGAAACAAGGGATTTGTATAACAACTATGGCTTAAAAAATGACCAGTCTCTTTCAAAAACCAAAATCCTGGAAACTCAGGATCAGGTAATCTATACAGACCGTATCTTTAATATAAATCAGATTTCCGAGGATCATATTTCATATGCGGCAGATATTATGAAAGCATTACAGAAAAAGAGTGGAAAAGATACTTATATTATGCCGATACCGGAAAGAGCGGTATTTGAAAGTGGATATGAAAATGAAAAGGAAAAATACAGTGATTTTATAGAAAAACTGGAATCCTCTTTTTCAGATCCTTCAGTGGTTTTAAATCCGCTGTCTGAACTGGAGAAACATCAGTATGAATATATTTATTTCAGAACTAGAAATAGCTGGACAATGCGTGGGGCATTTTACGGGACGCAGGTGATTTTGGAAGAACTTGGATATGATAAGGAGAACCTGGATGCTTACCGTGAATATGTTTTTGGAACTTTTGATGGAAAACTTCTTTTGGAAGCGTTAGAAAAGTATACGACAGACGAAATAAAGAAAGATATAGAAAACATGGAACAGGAACCATTCTATATTTATATCAATGGTTCAAATCCCAATCGCGAAGAATTAATCTTTGAAAACAAAGAAGGGCAACTGCAGACACTAAAAAGACAAATGATACAGTTTAATAGCAGCGGAAGTCGTGCAGTCATTGGTTCAGATTATGCTCATAGTATAGTGGAAGGAAGAGGAAAAGGACAGAGGAAAGGAAATCTTCTTCTTATTGCAGATACAAGAGGGAAGATGATGATCTCTTATCTTTCAGAAATCTTTGAAAAGGTTTACGTGTCTAATATATATGAAGATACAGATCTTATACAGAATCTGGATGAAGTACTGGAAAAATATAATATAGAATATGTTATATGGGCACAGGATGTTGCTGAAACAGGAAATAAATCCTATATGAAAGCATTGAATCCACTTTTAATGGAAGGAGGAGTGTCTGATGTCGGAACTGATTCTTAAGGGAACTGACCTGTTTATGAAAAAAACGGGAAGTGCAGACAATCTTCATATAAGCGGAAATACAGAAAGAATGCTGTTTCTGATCTTTGGGATTCTGCTTGTTTTTGCAGGAGCTAAGGTGTATCGTCTGATCGTTTCCTTCATAATGTTCTGGGGAGTGACGATTGTATTATGTACTGCTATGAACGGAAAAACAGGATGGGGGACGATCGTAACTGCATTTACGCTACTTGGATGTCTGATGGGATATATGGCATTTAAGTGGAAAACAGCAGATTCCATGATCCTGTCTGCCATGACTGCTGCGGCAGTTGTATGGATGTATTATCCATTCTGGTGGGCTGCAGTTATTTTCGCTGCAGGAGCTGCAGCTGCAGCGGCCTTTTTTCCTCTGGAGGGAGCAATCCTTTCTTCTGTTATAGCAGGAATGTTTCTTCTTCATGAGACGGGAGTCAGATATGTGGTTTTGCTGACAGTATGCGGACTCCTGTTCCAGATAGTTCTGTTTGAACGAAAATCAGAGAGGGGGCGTAAGATTTGGAAACGGTTTTTCGTAAAGAAATCAAATATCTAATCAGCCGCAGAGAGGCCATGATTCTTCAACAGAAGCTGGATGGAATTATGGAAAGAGATATCCATGGAGAAAATGGCAGATATTTTATCAGATCTCAGTATTATGATTCCATAGACGATCAGGATTTATGGGATAATCTGGATGGAATGTATGAAAAAAGGAAGATCCGTTTAAGAATTTATTCACTGGGTGATTTATCTGCAAAGCTGGAGTTTAAATGCAAAAACGGATTTGACGGAGTGAAATATTCCTTACCTGTCAGCCGCGAACAGGCACTTCGGATGGAACAGGGAGATGCGTCATTTCTTCTGGAATATGAAACAGAGCTGGCTATGAGATTATATTTGCGGATTACACAGGGCTGTTACCGTCCAAAGACGATTATAGATTATCAGAGGCTGGCATTTGCTTATCCTGCTGGTGATGTAAGGATCACTTTTGATACGGACATCAGAGGGGCTTTATATCCATATGGTCTGTTCGAGGAGGTTGGAACAGATGCGCTGGGCAGTACAGAGCAGGTACTGATGGAAGTAAAATATACAGGATTCCTGCCGGATATGATTGCTGAGACATTGAAAGAAGCGGATGAACTGTCCACCAGCCACAGCAAATATTCCAGAGCCAGAATGATGTGACTGTAAGTTTTACATACGGCAGACCGGAGACCGTTAGTAAACCGGATGCCGGGATTGGAGAGAGATATGAGAGAATTTATCGTAGAAAATCTGACAAATACAGAAGCACTGAGTGTGACTGTAATTTTAATGAATAATGTGATCGCACTGATCGTTGCTTTTTTTATCATGTTTACTTATAAAATTTCTTATGCAGGGCCTGCATACAGCAGAAAATTTAATATTTCAATCGGATCAATCACGATCATCACAGCTATGATCATGAGTATTATCAGTAATAATATTGCATTGTCCCTTGGTATGGTCGGTGCTCTTTCTATCATAAGATTTCGTACTGCTGTAAAGGATGTAAGAGATGCTACTTATATTTTCTGGGCAATCGCGGCAGGCATTGGCTGCGGGGTATCTCAGTATGCACTTATTGTTATTGGTTCTGCGTTTTTACTTCTTTTTCTTATTATTACAAGGAAGGGATTCACATCCTGTAATAAGCTGCTGGTTGTTCAGGGAAAACCTGAATGCTTACATAAAACAGAGGCAGCAGTGGATACATTTTTTGCCGGAAAGGTACATGTTTCCATGAGAAATGTTACAGAAAACAGCTTTGAACTGGTTTATTCTATCGGAGAGGGAATCCTGTATAAAGCTGCAAAAGAAAATCAGATGGATATTTCAGAGAAACTGATTAAAATCGATGGCGTAAAAAGGGTAAATATAGTTGACCAGAAGGATGAACTTTCGCAGTAAAAAGGCTGCCTGACTGAGAGGTGTTGCTATGAAAAGGATAAGACGTATCCTTTTATGTATTCTGATGATAACAGTTCTCTGTGGAATATCCATTGTGGGAAATTCTGTTGTAAAGTCAGAAAATAAGTCAAAGGAAAAAAAGAGAACCGCTATCACGAAAGAAGAAATGAAGGAGTGGGATGCACCTGACGAGGAGATACTGGAATACTATGATCTGGGAAAGTTCTCTACTACACTTCCGGTAATCTATATGAATACAATGGGACAGCAGATCCTGAAGGAGAATGCAATCTGGGGAAATATTGCTCTGCTGGATGGAAACGGAGAGGAGCAATCTGTTTTCTCTGTCCCCAATTCGATATACCGTGCTACGATCAAATACAGAGGAGCATCTTCTTATAGCAAATTTGATAAAAAGCAGTATCGCATTAAATTTTATAAAAATAAAAAAGACAGTGCAAAAAAAGTATCTCTTGCAGGAATGGGAGCAAACAGTGAATGGATACTGAATGGACCTTATCTTGATAAGACGCTGATCAGGAATAAACTGGTATATGATCTGGCAAGGGAATTAAATGGATGGGCTCCCGACACCCGATTTGTGGAATTGTTTGTTGATGGAGAGTATCAGGGAGTTTATCTGGCAGTGGAACCTGTGACAAACGGAGAAAGCAGACTGCGTCTCTCGGAATTTGGTTTGTTGTCCGGAGAAACTGCATATGTTGTAAACAGAGACAGAATCGATACAGGAAATGAAGAGATAGAAACCTGGGGAAAGACGGAAGGTCATACATATAACGCTCTATATATAAGATATCCATCAGAAAATAAAATAACGGAAAAACAAAAAGAATATATAAAAAATGATATTTCTGAATTTGAACAGGTTTTATATGGAAAGAATTTCAGTGACAAAAGAATCGGCTATCAGGCATATATAGACATGGATAACTGGGTGGATTATTTTATTATAAATGAATTTGCCATGAATTATGATGCTGGTAATCTTTCTACTTATGTGTATAAAGAACTGGGAGGAAAGCTACAGCTTGCTGTATGGGACTTTAACAATGGATTTGATAATTATCAGTGGTTTCGTACAGAAACAGATGCCCTTTATACTGTGGAAAATTCATGGTTTGAAAGGCTGTGGCAGGATAAAACTTTCAGAAAATGTGTCTGTGAAAGATATAGACAATTACGAAAAACTACACTCTCTGATGAATATATCTATGACAAAATAGCATCTTATCAGGAGGAACTGGGAGATGCTGTGGACAGAAACTTTAAAGTGTGGGGATATTCTTTTGATGAGACTCTGTTAGCCGGAACCACTAAAGAGGGCACATCGAGGGATATCGGAAGTTACGAAGAAGCTGTGAAACAACTGACAGATACTATCCGCGAAAGACTTGCGTATCTGGATAAAGAACTGGGAGGAAATTGAGAATGAAAAAAGTACTGGTGATTTTTGGAACAAGACCGGAAGCAATCAAAATGTGCCCTCTTGTTCTTGAACTGAAAAAAAGTGAAAAACTGGAAACTCTGGTGTGTGTAACAGGACAGCACAGGGAAATGTTAAAGCAGGTTCTGGATATTTTTAAAGTGGTTCCGGATTATGATATGGCGATCATGAAAAAAGGGCAGGATCTTACAGATGTGACAACGGCTATTCTTACAGGAATGAGGGAAATCCTGAGAAAAGAAAAACCGGATATTGTGCTGGTCCATGGAGATACGTCTACAGCATTTGCAGCATCTCTGGCTGCATTTTACCAGCAGATTCCGGTAGGACATGTAGAAGCGGGACTTCGCACTTATAATATGAAATCTCCCTATCCGGAAGAATTTAACAGGCAGGCCATTGGACTTACTGCCAGCCTGCATTTTGCACCGACTCAGAAAGCAGCGGATGCACTGCTGAAAGAGGGTAAGAATCCAGAGCAGATTTTTATTACAGGAAATACAGGAATTGATGCTTTACACTATACGGTGCGAAATGATTTTTATCATCCTGAGACAGAATGGGCAAAAGGCAGCAGACTGATCGCTGTGACAGCACACAGAAGGGAGAATCTGGGAGAACCCATGCGTGATATGTTCCGGGCTATACGCAGGATCGTGGAGGAATTTACAGATGTGAAGGTTATTTATCCTGTACATTTGAATCCGCAGGTCAGAAAAATTGCAGATGAGGAATTTGGAGGATGTGAGAGAATACATCTGATCGAACCACTGGATGTGGTAGAATTCCATAACCTGATGAAAGCCAGTTATCTGATCATGACAGACAGTGGCGGAATTCAGGAAGAAGCTCCTGCACTGGGAAAACCTGTACTGGTCATGAGGGATACAACAGAACGTCCGGAAGGTGTGGAAGCAGGAACTTTAAAGCTTGCAGGCACGAAGATGGATGATATTTACAGAGAATGCAGGCGGCTTCTTACAGAACCGGAGATTTACAGAAGGATGAGTGAGGCCAGAAATCCTTATGGTGATGGGACTGCAAGTATTCAAATCAGAAAAATTCTGGAGGATATAGATGCATGAGCATAAACAGAATCAATGCAAAAGAAAAGTGAAACATCGAAAGAACGTGATGGGACTTATTATATTTTGCATAACTGTGGGGATTGCATTTATGTTTACTTATTATCAGAACCTGAGAAAAGAAATATCTGTCCGGCAGAAATGGCTGGAAACAGTCCTGACCGGAGAAAAAAAGTGGATTCTTGAGAATCAGGGGCCTGAGGGCGAAATCTATATGAATGGAAGTAAAGCCGGAGATGTTAATCCATACTTTGCATGTATGGCTGCACTGGGGCTTCTGTCAGAAACAGAGAATTGCACAATGACTGAAACCGAGAAAAAAGCTGTTGGCAGATATCTGGACTGGCATACCGGGATTTTGCTGGAAACAGATGGAAAAATGGGAATCTACAGGAAAGAGAGAGGGAAACTTATTTATAAAGAAAAGGCTGATTCCGAAGACGGATATCTTGGTATGTATCTTTTTCTTATGGGAAAATATCTGGAAAAGACAGAAATTACAGACCTGGCGGAATACTGGAAAAAAGGAATCAGCCTTGCATTAAAAAAGATTAAAAGCCTGATGCAGGATGGAATTACACAGGTCTCAGAAGAAAATACAACAGCTTATCTGATGGATAATATGGAAGTATGGAAAGGTCTGTACGAATTGGAACTTGCAGGACTAAAAGATGTGCAGGTAATCAGTGAAATGCGTAAAAAGATACAGGAACAGATAGAAAAGATATTCTGGGATGATGCGAATCAAAGATGGAGAATTATTGGAAACAGTAATCTGTATCACCAGGCAGAATTTTATCCGGATGGTGTTGCTCAGATTTATCCGCTGATCTATGAATTTCCGGTAAAAGAGAAGAAAAAGCAAAAAATATTATATGATCAGTTTACGGAAAAGTTTCAGTGGCAGAAACTGAATAAAAAAAGAACCGACTTTTTGTGGGCAATGACAGGAATGGCTGCCGCGCAGATGGGGGATATCAATAACCTTGTGGAATTGATAGGAAATTATGAAGCAGAATACTGTGAGAACCGAAAATATCCGCTATACACAGGCGAAGCAGGATGGATATGCATGGAATGCGGGAAATTGTATGGATTATATGAAAGAAAAATAAAAACAGGATTTATACTGTGTGCATGATTTTGCGCGGAATGAATAAACTAATAATAAGGAATAAAAGAGGTACTGCTAAACAGTGGTGCCTCTTTTCGGTACAAGAATGATTACCGAAGTAAGCAGAATGATCATATTATCCAGGAGGGCATATTTATGTGGGGATTTATAGTGGCATTGATTTCAGGGGCGTTGATGAGTATTCAGGGTGTTTTTAACACGGAGGTGACAAAGCAGACCAGTCTCTGGGTATCAACCGGCTGGGTGCAGCTGTCGGCTTTTGCAGTCTGTGTTCTGGCCTGGCTTTTCACAGGACGGGAAAGTGTGGCTGCACTTTGGCAGGTGGACAATAAATATACACTCCTTGGTGGTGTGATCGGAGCGTTTATTACAATTACAGTAATCCAGAGCATGGGAGCACTTGGACCGGCAAAGGCAGCAATGCTGATCGTTATTTCGCAGCTGGCAGTTGCTTATGTAATTGAATTGGCCGGGTTGTTTGGAGTAGACAAAGAGCCATTTGAATGGCGCAAAATCCTCGGATTACTGATCGCGATTTTTGGAATTATTATATTTAAATGGCAAAAATAAGATTTTACTATTGTAAAATATTTAAGATTTCGTTACAATAAGGGTGGCATTATGGACAGGGGACTCTTACTCTGATAAATAAGAGGAGGATCCTTATGATAAAAATAAAAAACAGATGTTGTTATACTGTGATGCTGATATTGTGTGGAACTTTGTTTCTTACAGGACTGACAGGTTGTAAGAGCAGAGAGGCACAGTTTCTGATAGATGGATTGCAGGAAGCGAAAGCAGAGGTGGATGCGGAGCCATCAGGTGAGGAGATATCAGGAAAGAAGTCGAAGGCTGAGGCAGATGAGAAGAAATCTGATGCAGAGGAAATGCAGCAGGCGATGATCTATGTTGATGTCTGCGGGGCAGTTGCGAATCCGGGAGTTTTTCAGCTGGCAGCCGGGAGCCGGGTGTTTCAGGCGATTGAGGCGGCGGGAGGATATCTTCCCGAGGCAGCTCTGACCTGTGTAAACCGTGCAGGAGTTCTGACAGACGGACAGCAGCTTTATATTCTCACACAGGAAGAGATGGAGCGGCAGGGACTGGATCCGGTAGAGATGGACAAAGCATCAGATGGACAGATGAATGGAAGTGCCGGAACAGGACAGAACACAGGGATGGCCGCTCAGGTTCAGCAAGATAACAGGATCAACATAAATACAGCAGATGAAGCTCAGCTTACTACGCTGACGGGGATCGGTGCAACACGTGCGCAGGCGATCATTGCCTACAGAGAAGAGAACGGGCCATTTGCTGCGATAGAGGATATTATGAATGTACAGGGTATCAAAGAAGGTACTTTTGCAAAGATAAAAGATGAGATAGTAGTAGGATAAGGAGAACCGAATGAGCAGGAAAGTTTTGGTAGTAGATGATGAGAAACTGATCGTAAAAGGAATCCGTTTTAGTCTGGAGCAGGATGGTATGGAGGTAGACTGCGCTTATGATGGAGAAGAGGCAGTAGAGAAAGCAAAAGATAAAAAATATGATATTATCCTTCTGGATCTGATGCTGCCGAAGATGGACGGGCTGGAAGTATGCCAGCAGATCCGCGAATTTTCCAATGTGCCGATCGTGATGCTGACAGCTAAGGGCGAGGATATGGATAAGATCCTTGGTCTTGAATATGGTGCGGATGATTATATCACCAAACCGTTCAATATCCTGGAAGTTAAGGCACGTATCAAAGCGATCATGCGCCGTGCGGGAAGCGACCACGAGGAGAAAGAAAAGGCAAAGAGCATTCAGGTGGGCGATCTTCGTATGGACTGTGAAGGCAGACGTGTATTTATTGCAGGAAAAGAGATTAATCTGACAGCAAAGGAATTTGATGTACTGGAGCTCCTGGTATTTAATCCGAATAAGGTTTACAGTCGTGAGAACCTGCTGAACATTGTGTGGGGGTATGAATACCCGGGTGATGTACGTACAGTGGATGTACATATCCGTCGTCTTCGCGAGAAGATTGAAACCAATCCAAGTGAACCGAAGTATGTACACACTAAATGGGGCGTTGGATATTATTTCCAGGCTCAATAAAAAGAACGCATGAAACAGGCAGACCATATTTTATGAAATAAATCTCATAAAATACGGTCTGTTTTTTTGTTGGGATCTATATCAGTCCTGCTATAAAAAATGTAAATGAGAAGCTTAGAGCGTGTCTGAAAAATCATTCCCGCAAAGTGTGACGCACATCTTGCAGAAAGCCTTTTTCAGACACGCTCTAGAGAAAGAATGGCGGTTCAGTTTGATTCAGTTTAGTTTGGTTTGTATCTGAGATGGTTTATTGTTGAACAAAGATGATAAAAATTAGACAAACAAAACAAACATCTATAGAGGAAAATAATAAAAAATTAGAAAAATTCTATAAATGTGCTTGTGAAAATGACGAAAAAAGCTTATAATTAACGTTACAATATGTATAGAGTGCAATAAAAAGAGAAAAGAAGGTATAAGGAGGGTGCGAAATGCTAGATCAATCATTTTATCAGAAAGCGGACGAGATCATTGCTTTCTATGGTAAAAAGCCGGCATCACTGATTCCGATCATGCAGGACATTCAGGGAGTGTACAGATATCTGCCAGGGGAGTTACTTACATATGTGGCAGAGCAGATCGGTGTAACAGAAGCGAAAGCTTTCAGTGTGGCAACATTCTATGAGAATTTCTCATTTGATGCGAAAGGTAAATACGTGATCAAGGTCTGTGACGGAACAGCCTGTCATGTAAGAAAGTCTATACCGGTTCTGGAAGAACTGTATAAGAAACTGGGGCTTTCCAGAACAAAGAAAACCACAGATGACATGATGTTTACGGTAGAAACCGTTTCCTGTCTTGGTGCATGCGGTCTTGCACCGACTATGATGGTGAATGAGGATGTACATCCGAGAATGACACCTGAGAAGGCAGATGAGTTGATCGATAAACTGAGAGGGGGCGAACAGGGATGATCCAGAATAAAGAAGCATTAGACCAGGTCAGAGAAGAAGCCGTTAAGGTGCTTGATTCCTATGACTGTCGTATCCTTGTCTGTTCAGGTACCGGATGTGTAGCGACCGGTTCCCAGAAAATCTATGAGAAATTCATGGAGATCGCCAAGGATGCCCCTGGAGTAACAATTGAGTTCGGACCTCATGACAAAGACGCACACGTAGGAGTGAAGAAAACAGGATGTCAGGGTGTCTGTGAACTTGGACCTCTGGTTCGTATCCAGAAGGGTGACGATGTGATCCAGTATACAAAGGTTCAGATCGAAGACTGCCAGGAGATTTTTGAGAAGAGTGTTCAGGGTAATGAAACAATCGAGAGACTGCTTTATCAGAAAGGCGGCAAAGTAAGCCGTGGACCGGAAGATATTCCGTTTATCGCAAAACAGACACGAATCGTTCTGAAAAACTGTGGTAAATTTGACGCAGAATCTCTGAATGAGTACATAGCAAGCGGCGGTTTCCAGGCTCTGGAGAAAGCAATGTTTGAGATGGATCCGGATCTGGTTATCGATCAGGTTGATAAATCCGGTATCCGCGGACGTGGAGGCGGTGGCTTCCCGGCAGGTAAGAAATGGATTCAGGTAGCCCGTCAGGCAGATCCTGTTCATTATGTAGTATGTAACGGTGATGAGGGTGACCCGGGAGCATTCATGGATGGTTCCGTAATGGAAGGTGATCCTTATCGGCTGATCGAAGGTATGATGCTTGCAGCTTACGCAGTAAGAGCACAGCATGGATATATTTATGTACGTGCGGAGTATCCGCAGTCTGTAGCACGACTGAAACATGCGATCGCAGTTCTGGAAGAAGTCGGACTGTTAGGCGATGATATCCTTGGAACAGGATTCTCTTTCCATATGCATATCAACCGTGGTGCAGGTGCTTTCGTATGTGGCGAAGGTTCTGCCTTGACTGCTTCTATCGAAGGAAGCAGAGGTATGCCTCGTGTAAAACCGCCTCGTACAGTTGAACAGGGACTCTGGGCGAAACCTACAGTTTTGAATAACGTAGAAACTTATGCAAATATTCCTGAGATCATTCTTAAAGGAGCGGACTGGTACAGAAGTATCGGTACAGAAGGTTCACCTGGAACTAAGACATTCTCACTGACAGGTTCTATTGAGAATACAGGTCTGATCGAGGTTCCGATGGGAACAACTTTAAGAGAGATCATCTTTGATATCGGAGGCGGTCTGAAAGCAGGTGCAGCATTCAAGGCTGTACAGATCGGCGGACCATCCGGCGGATGTCTGACAGAAGAACATCTGGATGTACCGCTTGATTTTGACTCTGTTAAGAAATATGGTGCAATCGTTGGCTCCGGTGGTCTGGTAGTTATGGATGAGAATACCTGTATGGTTGAGGTAGCGAGATTCTTCATGGGCTTTACTCAGCGAGAATCCTGCGGTAAATGCGGACCTTGCCGTATCGGTACAAAGCGCATGCTTGAGATCCTTGAGAAGATCGTAGCAGGCAAAGGTGAGATGGAAGATCTGGATAAACTGGAACACCTTGGAAACTTTATCAAGGACCGTTCACTCTGCGGACTTGGAAAGAGTGCACCGCTTCCGGTACTTTCCACATTAAAGAACTTCCGTGATGAATATGTAGAGCATATTGTAGATAAGAAGTGCGCAGCTCATGTATGTAAGGCAATGCGTTCTTATGTAATTGATCCTGAGAAATGTAAAGGATGTACTAAGTGTGCGAGAAACTGTCCGGTTGGTGCAATCACAGGCAATAAGAAAGAGCCTCACAGCATTGATACCTCCAAGTGTATTAAGTGTGGAACATGTCTGGAAAATTGTGTATTCGGCGCAATTTCTGTGAATTAAGGAGGGTGAAAAGATGATTCATTTGACTATAGATGGAATTCCTGCAGAGGTAGAGAAAGGTACGACTATTCTGCAGGCTGCCAGACAGATCGGAGTGGAGATTCCTACACTCTGCTATCTGGAGAATGTATTGCCGGATGGTTCCTGTCGTTTGTGCGTGGTAGAAGTTACAAATAACGGAAGAACCAAATTTGATACGGCATGTACACTTCGCTGCTCAGAGGGAGACGAAGTACAGACAATGTCTGAGAAGGTTATTGCATATCGTAAGGATACTCTTGATCTCCTTCTTTCCGACCATCGTGTACACTGTTTCTCATGTGAAGCAAACGGTGACTGTAAATTACAGGACTACTGTTTTGAATATGGTGTAACTGAGACAAGCTATCCTGGTGAAATGAAGGATATGCCGATTGATGATACTAATAAATTTTTTACCTATGATCCAAGCCTTTGTATTCTCTGCCATCGCTGTGTGAATACCTGTAAGGAAATCGTAGGAAGAGGTGCAATCGATACAATGGATCGTGGTTTCCAGTCTGTGATCGGTGCACATTATAAACATAAATGGAATGAAGGTATCTGTGAATCCTGCGGCAACTGTGTTCAGGCCTGTCCAACAGGTGCTCTGACCATGAAGCGCAGAAAGAAATACCGTCCATACCAGATTGACAAGAAAGTTCTGACTACCTGTCCACACTGTGCAACAGGCTGCCAGTATTATCTCCTTGTAAAAGACGGAAAGATCGTAGATACAGAAGCGGCAAATGGACCGTCCAATAAAGGACTGCTCTGTGTTAAGGGCCGTAGCGGAAGCTTCGATTTTGTACAGTCACCGGAGCGTATTAAGTATCCGTTAATTAAGAATAAAGAAACCGGTGAATTTGAACGTGCAACATGGGATGAGGCACTGGATCTTGTTGCTTCCAAATTTATGGAGATCAAGAAACAGTATGGTTCTAATTCCCTTGCAGGTTTTGCGTGTTCCAGATCACCGAACGAAGATATCTACATGGTACAGAAGATGGTTCGCTGCTGCTTCGGCACAAACAACACAGATAACTGTGCCCGTGTATGTCATTCCGCATCCGTATCAGGTCTTGCAATGACTCTTGGTTCCGGTGCCATGACAAACCCGATCGAGGATATCACAAAGAACGCTGACCTGATCATGCTGGTTGGTTCAAACCCTGAGGAAGCACATCCTGTAGTTGGTATGCAGATCCGCCAGGCAGTCAAGAGAGGCTGCAAGCTGATCGTAGTTGACCCGCGTGACATTGGTCTTGCAAAGAAAGCAGATATTCATCTGAAACTGAAACCTGGTACAAACGTTGCTTTTGCAAATGGTATTATGAATGTAATTCTTTCAGAGGGACTTCAGGATGACAAGTTTATCGCAGAGCGTACCGAAGGTTTTGAAGAATTAAAAGAAATCGTAAAAGATTACACACCTGAGAAAGTAGCAGAGATCTGCCACATTGATGCAGACGATCTGAGAAAAGCAGCGATCATGTATGCAAAAGCTGACCGTGCTCCTATCATCTACTGCCTTGGTGTAACCGAACATTCCACAGGTACAGAGGGCGTTATGTCTATGTCCAATATGGCAATGATGGTTGGCAAACTTGGCCGTGAAGGCTGTGGTGTTAACCCGCTTCGTGGACAGAACAACGTACAGGGTGCCTGCGATATGGGCGCACAGCCGAACGTATATCCTGGATATCAGAAAGTTACTGATCCTGCAGTACGTGAGAAATTTGAGAAAGCATGGGGCGTGAAACTGGATCCGAATATTGGAACACACGCAACAGATGTATTCCCGAAAGCAATCACAGGCGAGATCAAAGGTCTGTATATCTATGGTGAGGACCCGGTAGTTACTGATCCGGATACCACACACATTATCAAAGCATTAAAGAGTCTTGATTTCTTTGTACTTCAGGAACTTTTCATGACAGAGACAGCTCAGTATGCAGATGTTATCCTTCCTGGTGTAAGCTATGCAGAGAAAGAGGGTACATTTACCAATACAGAGCGCCGCGTACAGAGAGTCCGCAAGGCTGTCACAGTACCTGGCGAGATGAGACTGGATACAGATATCATTATTGATCTGATGAACCGTATGGGATATCCGCAGCCACATCTGACATCTGCACAGATCATGGACGAGATCGCATCTCTGACACCGAGCTTTGCAGGTATCAGCCATGAACGTCTCGATAGTGAAGAAGTTCACGGACAGGGACTTCAGTGGCCATGTATCTCCAAGGATCATCCGGGAACACCGATCATGCATGTGGGTAAATTCTCCCGTGGTCTCGGCTGGTTCTATCCGGCTAAATATGTACCGTCCGCAGAGCTTCCGGATGATGATTATCCAATCATCCTGATGACAGGACGTATCCTGTATCACTACACAACAAGAGCTATGACCGGAAAGACACCTGAGCTTATGGAAATCGAAGGTAAATCATTTATCGAAATGAATATCGTAGATGCAGATAAACTTGGTATCAAAAACGGTGATAAAGTCAGAGTTTCTTCCAGACGAGGATCTATCGAATCTACCGCACGTGTAGGTACTAAGACTTCACCGGGTGAGAGCTGGATGCCATTCCACTTCCCGGATGGAAATGCAAACTGGCTGACGAATGCAGCGCTTGACAAATATGCAAGAATACCGGAATATAAGGTATGTGCAGTTAAGATTGAGAAAGCATAAAAAGAATATCAGGGAAAGGTTCTGAACCTGATATCTTAAATATCATATGGGGCTGTCGCACATGGATCTGCTGTCCTTGCGGCAGCTCCATATTCCTTTATGGAAAAGTAGAGATAATTTTTTTCAGAGAAGTATAATGTTACATAATAAGGAGTACGAGGCATGCAAAGATTTCAGTCAATCCTTCAGTTTAAGAAAGTCAGTTGTAAGAACTGTTATAAATGTGTCCGAAATTGCCCGGTAAAGGCAATCCGTGTCCATGATTATCAGGCGAGAATTATAGAGAGCCAGTGTATTTACTGCGAAAAATGTATCCTTGTCTGTCCGCAGGATGCCAAGGAAGAACAGAATATGATCCCTGCAATCCGCAGTGCAATGGAAAATAAGGCACAGGTTGTTGCCTCTCTTCATCCGGCATATCTGGCACGTTTTGGGGTAACCGGTGTCAACGAGATCAGAGAAGCGATGAAGAAACTGGGATTTGCAGACGCAGCAGATGCGGCAGAAGGTGCAAGCCTGATGACTGCGCAGTATAAAACGCTTTTTCCGGAGCAGAAGGAACAGGGAGTGATGATTTCTTCAGCCTGTCCTGTAATCGTGCAGCTTGTCAAGAAACATTATCCGCATCTTCTGGGAAACCTGGTACAGTCTGCTTCTATGATGCAGTTTCATGCCAACTATCTGAAAAAGCAATATCCGAAGGCAAGGATCGTCTATGTAAGTCCCTGTATTTCGGCCATGTCGGAACTGAGGGATTCCGGAAATGAAGTGGATTATGTTATTACATTGGAAGAACTTGCACAATGGATGAAAAAAGAAGGGATTTCCATAGCTGAGAAAGAACCTGAACAGATTGCCTACCGTTCCAGAGAAATTGCTATTGCAGATGGTCTGACAGACTTGCTTGGATCTGTAAAAGGAATCCGCAAGCTTTCTGTAAGCGGAATGGAACAGTGCAGGGAGGTTCTGGAAGAACTTCATCCGGAGGATTTTGCAAACTGTTTTCTTGAGATGTATGCATGCAGCGGCGGCTGTGTGGCTGGTCCTTCTTTTCAGATGAAGAAAGGACGTTATCTGGCAGATGTTCTGGCAGTGAAGAATGCAGCTTTTGGAAAAGATTTTCACAGAGAGCAGGGAGACTATGAATTACCGGGATTTGAACTGCGAAAGAATTTCGGCTACTGTCCTGCACAGGAGCAGGATGAGGTTTCTGAAGAAGAAATCAGGGATGCTCTGGCAGAAATGGGAAAATTTTCTCCAAAGGATGAATTAAACTGCGGTGCCTGCGGGTACAACACATGCCGGGAAAAGGCAATCGCCATTATTCAGAATAAGGCAGAGGTTGCCATGTGTATTCCATATATGCGGGCAAAACAGGAGAGTTATTCAAATAAAGTATTTAATGCAATGCCTGGTTTGCTGGTTACAGTAGATTATAATCTGAGAATTATCCAAATGAATCAGGCGGCGACAGATCTGTTCAATACACCACATAAACGCAGGCTGATCGGACATCCGGTTTCAGAAATTATGGAAGATTACAGCTTTGCAAGTATTCTGGCATTTGACAGAAATCTGATGCAGGATGAAATATATCTGGAAGAACAGAAGCGTTATCTGGACCGTGTGATGACGAATGACAGGGAGAATAAAATGATCCTCTGCATTATGAAAGATATCACAAAAGAGCGAAAACATAAGGATCAGATCCAGCATGCACAGCTCGAGGCAGCCAGAATGGCAGATAAACTGGTAGAAGAACAGTTAAAAATCGTTCAGCAGATCGCAGGACTTCTGGGAGAGACTGCGGCAGATACTAAGGTGGCAGTGGAGAAACTAAAAAATACCATACTTCTGGAGAGTGAAAAACCAAATGAAAAGAAATAGATATCACGGACTGAATGTGGAATTTGACGGTTTATGTATTGATTTTGGTCATGTGAGCCTGAATAAGAAGAAAGAATTTCTCTGCGGAGACTGTTATAAAATCGAAGAAAATGATAAAGACCATGTACTGGTGCTCTCCGATGGTTTAGGGAGCGGTGTGAAAGCGAATATTCTTTCCACATTGACTGCGACTATGCTCAGCACGATGATCATTAATCAGGTGGAACTGGATGAAGCAGTACGTGCGGTTGCGAAGACTCTGCCTGTATGCAGTGTGAGGAATCTGGCTTATGCTACCTTTACAGTGCTGAAGTTTCAGGGGAAACAGGTCAGTCTTTACCAGTTTGATAATCCGGATGCAATTCTGATCAGGGATGGAAAGTTGTTTGATTATCCGGTAGAGACCAGTATGATCGAGGAAAAAGAAATTCATAAAAGCTGCTTTGAATTACAGGAAGAAGATATGCTGATCATTATGTCTGACGGTGTGACCAATGCCGGGATGGGAAAGACCACCAACGGAGGCTGGGGAAGAGAAGACGTGATGGCTTTCTGTAAAGCGAAATACCACAAAGGTATGAGTGCACAGGAGATGGCTGGTTATCTGGCAGAAGCAAGTCTGGATCTGAACCTGAATGAGACGGATGATGATATTACTGCCATTGTGCTGAGGATGCGGCAGAAACAGGTCGTGAATATTATGATCGGTCCTCCGAGCAAGGAAGAACATGATGAGAGATATTTGAAATCGTTTTTCGAGGCAGAGGGATACCATGTGATCTGCGGTGGTACTACTGCTCAGTGTGCTGCTAGATATCTGGATAAAGAGCTGATTTCTCTCAGTGAGACTGCCTGCGGGGATGTTCCGGCCTATTATAAGCTGGAAGGTGCAGAACTGGTAACAGAGGGATTTCTGACGATTGAGCATTTGCTGGAATACTGCGAAGAATGGCTGGATGACAGGCTGACTTTTAACAGGCTGAAACGAAAGAAAGATGCTGCCGCACTGCTGGGCGTGATGCTCTTTGAGCAGGCAACGGATATTAATTTCTATTTCGGTGGCGCTATTAATAAGAACAACGTGGAACTGGGAATCACAGAGAAGCGTAAAGAAGAAGCGGCAGAACAGCTTGTGGAGCACCTGCGGAATGCAGGGAAGAATGTGAATATTGCATTCTGGGCAATCTGACAGGAAGGATGAGACAGAAAAATGGCGAGAATATTATGTGTGTGCGTCAGTAAAGAACGAAAAACAAGTTCCCGGAACATTCATGAATGCGAAGCAGATCTACAGGGGCTTGTGGGTGACGTGCATTATGGAATGGGTGGAAGAAGACAGGTTACTCTTCTGCCGTATGAGAAAGTAAAACCATATTTTGATGAGGCAGGAGAGCCTGTCAGGTATGGACGTTTCGGTGAGAATCTTCTGGTAGAAGGTCTTGACTGGAATGCGATCGTGGAAGGAAGCAGATTTCGCTGCGGAGAGGTGCTTCTGGAAGCAGTGCGGATCGGTGCAGGAGGCCCTGCATCGGATGCATATAAAGGTGAGAAAGTGTGCTCACCGATGGAACCGTGGTTTATTTTCTGCCAGATCATAGAGTCAGGAATACTGAAAGAAGGGGCAGAAATTGTACCCATAGAATAAACGACAGTAGTTATTTTGTGAGAATATCCTGTGAGTGACCAGAAAAGGAAATTTGAAAATATCTGACAGTTGAATGCTAACAGACAAAAACAGACAAAAGGAGGATTTAGTGCGTGGAGGGAATCAGTGTAGAACAGGCAATAGAACAGATTCTGCAGTATACGCCTGTAATAAACGAGACAGAAGAAGTAGAACTGAATAAGGCAGGGGGAAGAATCCTGGCACAGGATATGGTGGCAGAATTTAACAATCCTCCTTTTGACCGTTCACCGGTGGATGGTTATGCGTGCAAAGCCAAAGACCTTGCAGGGGCATCTACAGAACATCCGGTGAAACTGAAAGTAATGGAAGAGATTGACGCAGGACAGTACTCTGAGAGAGTTGTGGAGCATGGACAGGCAGTGCGTATTATGACTGGCGCTGCGATTCCGGAAGGATGCGACTGTTGTGTTTATCAGGAGCGTACAGATTATGGGGAAGATTTTGTAGAAATTTATACGGAACAAAAGCAGTGGGACAACTACTGTTTTGCAGGGGAAGACTTCAAAAAAGGAACCACACTTCTGAAAAAAAGAACCTACATTGGCTATGTGGAGGCAGCGGTCCTGGCGGGAATGGGGGCTGCGAAAGTACCAGTTTACCGTCAGCCCAGGATTGTACTCCTTACTACCGGAGATGAGGTGGTAGAGCCGGGAAATCCTCTTCCGGCAGGCAAGATCTATAACAGTAACATGACGATGCTGTCAGCCAGACTGCGGGAACTGGGAATCGAACCTTTCTATATGGAAGCAGTCAAAGATGATCCACAGATTATGGCAGAGAAGCTAAAAGAGGCAGCAGAACAGGCTGATATGATTATCACTACAGGAGGGGTTTCTGTGGGAAAGAAAGATATCATGCATGAGTCCCTGCGCCTGATCAATGCAGAGCGGATTTTCTGGAGAGTGAAGATGAAACCGGGAATGCCAACATTATTCTCAGTGTATAATAAAGAGGGTTCAAATGAAAGTGTTTCAGAGAAGTGTATGGCAAAAGTTCCTGTGATCAGCCTCTCGGGAAATCCTTTTGGTGTTGCAGTTACTGTAGAACTTCTGATCCGTCCGGCACTGGAAAAAATGATGCAGAATTCGGCAATCGGTCTGAAAGAAGTTACAGGTGTGATGGCAGATGATTTCGTAAAGGGAATCAAAGGCCGCCGTTTTATCCGTGCATATTGGGAAGATGGTAAGTTTCACCTTCCAAACGGACTGCATTCCAACGGAGTGCTCAGTTCTATGGCAGGATGTAACTGCCTGATCGATACGAAAACCATGGAAGATCAGGAAAGCAAGAGCCTGAATACCGGAGATAAAGTGAGTGCGATTTTGCTTTGAGAGGAACAAAGAAACTGGTGGAAAGAAAAAGAATAGTTGCGATCAGTGGCGTAAAGAATTCCGGAAAAACAACTCTGATCTGCAGGTTGCTGGAGATTTTTAAAGAAAAGGGACTTCGGGTGGCAGTACTGAAGCATGATGGCCACGATTTTGAACCGGATGTTCCGGGAACAGATACATACCGTCAGCTTCAGGCAGGAGCTTACGGGACAGTAGTGTTTTCAAAGGGAAAATATATGCTGGTAAAACAGCAGCCGCAGATTACGGAAAAAGAATTGCTGGAATTTTTTCCTGAGGCTGATCTGATTTTGCTGGAGGGATTTAAATATAGTAATTATCCGAAAATTGAAATTGTGCGTAAGGGAAATTCAGCAGAAAGTGTCTGCAATCCTAAAAGATTGATGGCGATCGCCACCAATCTGGATGCAGAAGAAAGAGAAGCACTGTCCATCCCGGAGGATGTTCCTCTTTTTGAGCTGGACAACGCGAAGAGTATTGCGGAATTTATTCTGTCGGATTATTTCCGTTAAAAAGTTTCATGCGGTCACGGCGTGCAGCGCAGATCAGGGTAAGCTGATATTCTTTAGCCATAGCAACTGCTTCGGCAGAAGGGGAAGCCTTGCTTGCCAGAACCGGAATCCCGGCGCGGATTGCTTTGATCGCCATATCTGTAGGAATGCGTCCGCTGGAATAAACCACACATTTTTTCAGATCAATATTATGGCGCAGGGCATATCCGATGGCTTTGTCCAGAGCATTGTGGCGTCCGATATCTTCACACTGGAAGAGCAGTTCTCCATTACATGCAAGAAAACAGCTGTGGGTCGCCCAGGTCTGGCTGTGGAGTGGAGTGCCGTTTGCAAAACAGTCTGCCAGGTCAAAGATCCACTGCTTTTTCCAGGGGATCGGAGTTACTGGCATTAATGGCTGATCTGTGATAAAATAATCATTAAGAACACGATTTCCGGTGCAGCAGGTAGGAGTAGGTGAAACATAATCTTCGTTTTCCTCATGAGGCTGCCCGGATTTATTTTTACTCAGGATCACGCGGGCACGTTTGCCGAATTCGCAGATGTAAATCTGTTCAACATCATCGGCAGAAGAGATGATCTCTTCAGTAAAAAGACGACCCAGAACCAGTTCGGCCAGATGTTCCGGGATACAGACCAGTTTCATGGTCAGACGTTCATTTACATACACATCCATCATGTGCTCCACGAGGATAGATTCCGTTTCTTCATGAGTTTCCCCGTCACGACCCAGGAACTCATAGGTGATATTCTCGAGCAGATTAAGGTTGTGGTATTGTTCGTTAATTTTCATAGGATAGTTCCTTTCATTTTATAAGGATTATGATACAATAATCAGGATATTTTAACAAGATAACTTTTCTTATTTGCAGAAAAGCAAGGAATTTCCTATCTCTAAGTGAAATGAAAGTAGTAAAAGGAATTCAGACTCCCTAAAATACCGACTGTGAGTTGAAACAAGTATAGACTGCGGAGTATAGAGTGTCAAACGATTATGAAAGAAATAATGTGGCCGGAACAGCAGAAGAAAAATAATTATTAAAAAATAAAAGGCAGGTAGAGCCGATGATAGATAAATATGGAAGAGAAATAGATTATTTAAGGATTTCCCTGACAGACAGATGCAATCTGAGATGCATATACTGTATGCCGGAAGAAGGAGTAAAATCACTTTCCCATGCAGAAATCCTCACATATGATGAGATTCTCCGCATCTGCAGGTGCGCAGCAGATCTGGGAATCCGTAAGATTAAACTGACAGGCGGTGAGCCACTTGTTCGTAAGGGCTGTGCAAGTCTTGAAAAACAGATCAAGGCGATCCCGGGAATCGAGAAAGTAACATTAACAACAAACGGAATCCTGCTGGCAGAACAGCTGGATGCATTGCTGGATGCAGGGATTGATGCCATTAATATCAGTCTGGATACGCTGGATCCGGAACTCTTTAAAAAAGTAGCAAGACGTGACGGACTGGAAAAGGTATTCGAGGGAATCGAAGCAGCACTTGCACATCCGGGACTTTCCCTGAAGATTAACAGCGTTCCGGTGATCAAGGAAAAAGAAAACTTCATCGGGATTGCAGGACTGGCGCAGAAATATCCAATCCATGTGCGCTTCATCGAGATGATGCCGATCGGATTCGGAAAACAGTTCCCATTCCAGGACGAAGAATCCATTAAAGCAGTTCTGGAAGAAGCCTACGGTCCGATGCATGCAGTCAATGAACGTTACGGAAACGGCCCGTGTCACTACTATGAAATCGCAGGATTTAAGGGGAAAATTGGCTTTATCAGTGCCATGACTCACAAATTCTGCAGCCAGTGCAACCGTGTACGTCTTACATCTGAAGGCTTCATGAAAGGATGCCTCCAGTATCAGGAAGGTACAGATTTACGAGGCCTGATGCGCGGCGGCTGTACAGATGAACAGCTCAAAGATGCGATTCATCAGGTTATCTGGAATAAACCAGTCAGCCACAACTTCTATGAAGCAAAGACAGAACAGGATGAAATCAGGGGAATGTCACAGATTGGAGGTTGAATTATAGAGTTTTCTAAAAGCAAAAAAGGATGGATTACTCCACATAATGTTTTGGATTGCTGAATTGAAAAAAATAAAGAAGAGGAAAAATAGTAATGCAGGAGAAGCAGATATCTATGGTAGTCCTCGCAGGCGGAGCCAGCAGCCGCATGGGTCGGGACAAATCAGATCTTACAATAGAAGGAAAAACATTCCTTGAAATGCAGATAGAAAAAGGAAAGAAACTGGGAATCAGCGATATTCTTCTGTCTGGTTATCACGGCGAAAAGAAATATGAATATCCTATTATATCAGACCGCTTCCCGGGGAAAGGTCCGTTGGGTGGGGTGGAAGCCTGCTTTCGCAAAGCAAAGAATCCATACTGTCTGGTACTTGGCGTAGATGTTCCATTAGTTCCGGCAGACGAACTGGCTGCATTGATCCGTCAGGCTCAGAATTCAGATGAAAAAGCAGTAATCCTGAGCCACAGCGGACATGAGGAACCTCTCATGGGAGTCTACCGTACAGAACTGGCGGATGCCATGCTTGAAGAGATTACCCAGCGGAAAGGCGCAGTCTTTGCTTTTCTGCGGAGAAATGGCTACGAATGCTACGAAAGTCAGGCTCCGGACTGGTATTTTTCCAATATTAATGACCCGGAAACATATAAAGAAATAGTGAGAAAACATTTTAAATAACTATGCATTGTATTTTGAGAGTACGGGAATAGCTTCTATTTGGGAGCAAGCTGGATGAATTATTATACTCGTAAGAAAGTAACTTACGAGTTACTAACTCATGAGTATAGTTATTGGAGGCAGGCAGACGAGGCAGTTTAAGAGCAATAAAAGTTTCTTTTGGGTAAAAAATAATAAATTACTTTTTGCCAAGATGTAGAA